>SKUI01000149.1 GCA_007122185.1 Rhodothermia bacterium
ACTTTAAGATTATCTGTATAACCGAACAGATTAACACCAACCGATCTATTCATTGGGAAGTCGTGAAGGCGCATTTCTACAGTCCTATGGGGTTGCGGGGTGACCACCTCGTAACCCTATTAATTCACCGCACAACAATATCCTCCCGGTCCGATACCCGGACATGCGGCAACTGCCTTGCAGAAGAACCCAAGAGCATCCTGCTGATTTTACTGCTTATATGCATGACCTGTGGGTTGCCAGGGCCGGCTTCAGCTAACGTGCCGATCTCCGGAAATCAACCGACACCCCTGCTTCAGACACATTTTTCAGAACCCCCGGACACGGTTCAGTGGCAGGGCGACCTCACCTGGTTCCGCACAGAGCCGGGTTTTGAACCTGGAATGCTGCGACTTGATGCTCCTTCTGACCCTGGAAGGGCGTATCTGTCCACACGAAACCCCTACAGCGCCGTTCACTGGGAATGGTACCTGCGCCAGTCTTTCGCTCCGTCCAATAACAACAGGGCGTTTGTTTTTCTTAATGAGGCATCGGGCAGGCTTGATGATAAGCCGACGGGCCTTGCAATCAGAACGGGTGAAAACGGCACGCCGAAACACTTCCGGCTGCTCCATTATAATAAGGGAGCTTCTGTTGCGGAATGGATAAAAAGTGACATCGAAATACAGGCAGATACCGGCTACCGCATCCGGGTTCTTCTCTCGCCAGACCGGCAACTGCATCTTTACTTAGCCGAAGGCAGAAACCGCATCCCGCTGCTTCAGACCGAAACCGCCTTGCTTCCAGAATCCATGGATCCCGGAGGACATTTCGGTTTTTTGACCCGGTATACAGCCACCCGCAGCAATCAGTTTTATTTCAGCGATGTCTGGATTGCAGATGAGCTGCCGCCACCACGGATTGCGGATTTAGCGATGGCTTCCGGTGAGGAACTATCCGGTCCGTACGAACACCCCTGGCAATACGACGGTTCAGGTACGATCATCACGGTAACATTTGAGGTTCCACCGGACCCGGAAGGCATTAGCGTCCAGCTGTTCGGGCTGGAAGACGGGACACGACCCGATGAGGTACATTGCGGACATCCCCAGGTGTGTTCCATTCGTTTCAGCCACCCTCTGCCGTCAGGCGAGTACGGACTCGTCACTGATGAATATGCCACCATTTACGGACAGCGTTCGGACCGGGAAACACACAGCTTCCTGGTGTCTGAAGAGGCAGTTCCCGGTGATGTGATCATCAACGAGTTCATGTATCGCCCCCCCGCTTCCATGCCTGCTTATGTTGAACTGTTTAACAGGTCCGATAAATTGCTGAATCTTCGCAACTGGCGTCTGCAGCGGCGGGCTGTGTCAACGGAACCGGATCGAAAGATTACGACGGAGGACCTGTTTCTCCACCCGGGAGGCTTCCTCGTTCTGACCGCTGATGCCTCACTATTGCAGAGGGTGCCGGGGGCAGAACAGGTCATGGAAATGGAGTCCTTTCCCAGGTTCAATATTGCGTCGAGTGATGAAATACGGCTGTTTTCAAATACGGATGAAGTAATAGACTCACTGCAATATCTGCCATCCAACTGGGGTGGTTTTGAAGTGGCTCTCGAAAGAAAATCACCGGATGTCACCGGATGGATACCGGAAAACTGGGCAGAATCCCTTTCTGAACATGGCGGCACACCCGGTTTTGCCAACTCGGTCCGGCCGCCGGACACCCCTCCGGAGCTGCAGTCTGTCGACTATTCGCAACCCGCCGCTCTCGCGCTCACGTTTTCACGGTTGCTGGAACCGTCCTCCCTGACTTATCCGGGTGCAATTCGATTGCTGGATACCGGTGATACCTACACCAGTGCGCCAGGGCCTTATGAAAGGAATGGGACCGATACTTCGCAACGCTTCTTTGGATCACGAGAAGCTGCAGGAGGACCACGCGCGCATCCGGAAACCGGACTGGAAACATTTCGGGAGATTGCTGTTAGTATTGTAAAAACAGGTGGAAACAGCGTTTCTGTGATACCCGAAGAACAGTTGCAGCACGGGGTCCTTTATGTTCTGATCATCTCGGATATCCGCGACCTTTTTGGAAACCCGATCGGGGAAACGGAAAAAGCCTTCCGTTACTATGAAACCGGCCTGCCGGCAGCTGGGGATATCGTCATCAATGAGGTTCTTTATCGTCCCGGGCGTGATAACCCGCGGTTCATAGAGATCCTGA
The DNA here is from genome assembly GCA_007122185.1 of Rhodothermia bacterium. Next base: position 2,212 of record SKUI01000149.1, read on the forward strand.
ACCGCAGCGAGAAGGTTTTTGACCTCAGAAACTGGAAAGTCGGCAGAAGCCTGGGCAGTGCGGTTTCCATTGCAGATCCGGCGTCAGACGACCCGGTCTATTTGATTCCCAATGAACTGGCTGTAGTTTCAGAGCCGGGATTGACGGTACAGAACAAAGAGATCCTTCATTTCGAAATCCCTGCTTTCCCGTCACTATCCCGGTTCGGTGACAGTGTCTATCTGATCCGGGAGAATGGCCCGGCAACCGACAGTCTCGCATATTTGCCTGCATGGGGTGGCAACAGGGACGGAATCTCACTGGAACGTGTAGATCCGGATGGCGCAACCAATGACCCTTCAAACTGGCGTGAGCACCCGGACGGACATACTGCCGGCATGTGGAATCATCACTTTGAGAGCCGGCCGGAACCGGTAATACTCCTCCGGGCTGCACAGATCGACGAAGTTCACGTGGAACTCAGCTTCAGCCGGTTCGTATCCCTCAGCAGCCTTGATGAGGTCACTCTTGGCGGGACTCCGCTGCAACCGGCCATTTCATACCTCAATGACAAAGCCGGGCCCGCAAACAACTACGGATCGGTTTTCCTATTTCGCTCATCGGAGCCGATAAAACGCCAATTTCAAATGGTTCTTGTCGGTTATGCTACGGACTATGCAGGCCGTCCAGCAATGGGGCTTACCTCTCCCCTGACGTTTCTTCCCGAGCCGGGCGACATCGTCATCAATGAGGTCATGTATCAACCCATAGCTGCACGGTACAGCGCCCGACCCGATCAGAGTGAATATGTGGAAGTCTACAACCAGTCAGGGTTGCCATTGCAGATGGACAACGTGTATCTGCATGACAGGCCTGATAAAGAGGGATTTGTGCGCAAGCTGCTGCCGGCCGGCAACGATCTGGTCACGCTGATGCCTGAGCAGTATGCTGTATTCTATGCGGACACCAGTCAGATATTCCGTGAAACGAGACTATCACGGGCGTTCCCGTTGTCAGATACCGGGAAGGCACTCTTTCTGAGGATTGACCGCCAGACGCTCGGTCTTTCAACACAGGGGGACCAGGTCTACTTGTCCCTTGGCGACCGGGTCATTCTCGACTCGCTTTGGTACCTGCCTTCATGGCATAACCCGAATCTGCTCGATGTCCGCGGAGTCAGTCTGGAGCGTATTGACTACGACCTGCCAACCGGAGATCGAACCAACTGGACATCCAGTACATCGCCTGACGGAGGAACACCTGCATCCCCGAACTCTGTCGTGGCCCCGGCCGGCAGTGGAATCGAGGGCAACCAGGATACCGGACTGACACTCACACCCAACCCGTTTTCACCAAACAGGGACGGGACAGATGATCACCTGATCATTCATTACCATCTTGATGGTCCTGACTACCTGATTCATGCCAGGGTTTTTGATCGTCAGGGAAGGCATGTGCGAACGCTCGCAGACGGTATGCTATCCGGAAGAACGGGCAAGCTGATCTGGGACGGTCGAACGGATCGCGGAATCATGAACAGAGCCGGCATATACATTATTCATCTTGAGGCTTACAACCGTTCTGAGGGCCGTCGAAATACATATCGAGCCGTTGCCGTTCTCGCCGTACCCCTGTAGATAGCGTTGCTTTTTCATGCAGATGGCATCGCAATTCCATGCCGGCAGCGTCGCAGTTACATGCAGATTGTATCGCAGTTACATGCAGACAGCATTGCGCTTCCACGTTCCGTCACAGCGACATAATCCATCACGTGCTAATGAACGCCACTATTTCTTTCCGGCGCAAAAATGAGCCATTACAATCGCGGAGGCCACAGAGGCGTTCAGGCTCTCTACGGCCCTGAACTCCCCGGCATCACTGGCATTCATGGCTATTCCACCATTTCCGGCAGGATCAACACGTACCCTTTGGAAGTCCATATCGATGATATCTCCTGATATTCCCGTGGCTTCACTGCCGACAACCAGTATGTCGCGACCGGTTGGTGTTACCGCAAGATAGGACCTGGATCCGGATCCACTGTCGAGCAAATGGATTTTCCATCCCCTGTCGGATGCCTCATTCAGATAAATCGGCAGGTTTGTGGTCAGGAAGGGCAACACACCCGTTGCTCCGGCAGTGCTTCTGACTACTTTGGGATGAAACAGATCGACTGTCCCTTCCGAGAGCACCAATCCCTTTAACCCAAACCAGACGGCCGTCCTGACCATGGTACCAAGATTGCCGGGATCCTGGATCCGGTCCACAGTTAGAATCACGCCTTTCTGACCGAACATTGCATCGAAGACGGTAGCACTCGGCAGCCGGCATACGGCCAGGATACCCTGTGCGGTATCCGTATCGGCCAGTTGGCGGAACACACGTGAACCGACCTGAAATACCGGAATATTTCCGGGTAGAGACTCCTCTGACCAAGCATGTTCCTCCGGCATCCCGGACGAGTCCCGGGAATCTGCGGACACAACCAGAGACAGCACGTCGAGGATACGGTTATCAAGCACCTGTGCCACCGCACGCCGCCCCTCAACAATAAACCTCTTCTGTGCATACCTTTCGGATCTCTTGCGCAGCAAACGCAAGGCCTGGATCTGCTTTTTCGATAGCTGGCCGGGGTCACTCATGCCGGAAGTATAGTAAAAATGTCTCTCTGATACGGAATGATGGCAAAAAAACATCAGAAATTTCCTGAAAAAAGGCCATATTTGCAGGGAGGAAACCCATCCAATCTCGAAAAACGCCACGGATGCACACTGGTTGTCATCACATGCAAGACAAGCGGATCCAGGTCCCGCTGCACCAGCGATCTGACAGCTTCACTTTTGGGGCTGACAGCTTCTCTATTGAGGGTGATCGATCCTCTTTTGGGGCTG
>SKUI01000132.1 GCA_007122185.1 Rhodothermia bacterium
AGGGAAGCCAACGGCCCGGACAGGGCGATGATCAGCTCTTCCACCGGCCGGACCGGCCGCTGTTTCAGCTCGGCCATGCCGCCGAACAGGTACAGGTGGATGCGTTCCAGCGGCAGTTTGAGCCACCGTGCCGCCAGCGCATGTCCGTATTCATGGAAAAAGATGGAAAACGTCAGGAAAACCGAAGAGGTCACACCCATCGCCCAGTAGATCCACCCGAACTGGGTGTACATAATCTGCGGAAAATAACGCTCGCTCAGCACCCAGGCCATGAAAATGATGACCAGCGGAAGCAGCGGGTCGATGGTGATGCGCATCCCGCTGACAGTAACTCCGAATCGCGATAATCCTGTATAAAGCTGACTGTGCACGTAACTCTGTTGCTTGTTGGCCGCTCTGTTGCTTGTTGGCCGTATTCCGTTGGTTGTTGGCCGTATTCCGTTGGTTGTTGACCGCTCTGTTGCTTGTTGGCCGGCCGGAACGGCATGCTACATGCCGCCGCACCCGGATCGACTGCTATTGCATCACATCCGCACCGGATCTCTTCATTTCCTTGAAAACCAACGTTTCTCCTTCCGGATATCTTTCATCACCACACCAGCGGCATTGTAGCCGGCCGCGGCGAACACCCCGCCTCCCGGATGACACGAGGCACTGGCAAGATACAGATTCCTGACCGGTGTTTTGTACTGACTGAGTTCGGGGGTGGGACGGAACGTGAACATCTGGTCGATGGTCATCTCCACATGCATCACGTTGCCCTTCAGCAGCCCGTGCTTCTCCTCGATATCGACCGGGGACTGGATGTACCAGTCGATGCGCTTGTCCTTAAGATTCGGGGCGTATTCGGTGGCCACATCGTAGATCTTCTGCGCCTCACGCTCGCGGATGTCCTCCCAGCGGACGCCTCCGGCCAGTTTGTAGGGATGCCACTGCGCCCACAGATACAGAAGGTGCTTGCCGGCAGGCGCCAGCGACGGATCGATTTTGGTGAAGGTCATGGCCAGGACCGACGGCTTTTCCGGTGGCCGGCCGGCGATGTAATCACCGATGGAAGCGTTCATGTATTCACGATTGGGCACCAGAAGCTGCAGCCCGTTGTGGATGAACGAGTCGCCCGGACACGCCTCATACTGCGGCAGCTCCTCCACTGCGCATCGTATCACCATGCCGAACCCGTTGCCCACATTGATGTCCCCGACGCGCTTGTAGAGTGCCGGGGACAGATGCTCCGGTCCCACCATATTCAGCATCGTCGTCTTCACATGCGCGTTGGAAATCACGCGGCGGGCAGGCAGCTCGCGCCCCGATGCCAGACGCACCCCTATGGCACGGGCGGCATCACCCGTACCGCTGATCATGATCTTCTCGACCGGTTCGTTGCTCAGCACCTCCCCGCCATGCGCTTCGAGCATGCGGACCATCGCCTGGGTCAGCATCCCGCTTCCCCCTTTCGGACGCTTGCCGCCGCTTTCATGCAGCATGGCCTGCCAGCCGACGAAATCGGCCGAGGCGGACTGGTCGGGCGGCGGACCCGATTGCGCCGCAAACCAGAGCAGCGCCGTCTTTACCGACTCGCTTTCAAAAAACTCTTCCACCACCTGTCCGTAGCTGCTCATGATCCGGCGGATGCCGTCGGCCTGCTCTCCCTTCTTGAACATGGACCCGCCCCGCCACTGTCCGCCCGACATGGCCCGAAACAACGCGAATGGCGACGGCGGTACCAGGAACGCCGAAAGCACCCCCTGGTTTACCCGCTTCCAGTAATCGATGAAATCGCGGTAAGCAGCCGCATCCTTCGGCGAAACACTTGCGATGGACTCCATGGTCTGCTCCACCGACCGGTGGAAATGGATCACACCGCCGCCCGGCACCGGGTACGACATGAACGGGTCCATTTCGATGTACTCCAGCCCGTATTTTTCCAATTCGAGGTCGGCAACGACCGGAGTCTGATGGATCATGAAATGGGCCGAAGATCCCACATCGATCCGGTATCCATCCGGAGCTTCCGGCGAGTGGAACATCGGCTCGGTGCAAACCGCGCCCCCCAGAGTGTCGCGCCGCTCCACGACACACACTTTCTGTCCGGCCCTTGCCAGATAACACGCAGCGGTTAGTCCGTTATGTCCCGACCCGATTACGATTACGTCGTGCATTCTTCCGGTATCCGTTAATTAAAATGAAACTTTTCAAGAATAATTCCGTATTAGAAAAGGATTAATTGTGCTTCGAGGTTCCAATCAAATGATAAATACAATTTATGAGTTTTGTTTGATTCAAAAATTGTAATTTAATCCTCTTTAAAAATCCATCTATATCACCGATTATGGGCTTTCTGAAATCCTTTTTCGCATCGCTTCTGGCGATTTTTGTCTCGCTGTTCCTTCTTTTCCTTTTTGTACTGATCCTGGTCGTCTCCTCATCGCGTGAAACCGAGCCCTTTGTCAGGGACGGCACCGTCCTGGAAGTGCGGATGGGCAATACACTGATGGAAAGGCCTCCAACCGACCCGTTCAGCATGCTCTTCATGGATCCGTCCCGGCAACCGGTAACACTCCATGGCTTGCGTTCCAACCTGGAGAAAGCAGCGGCCGACGAGCGGATAGAGGGTGTCTGGTTCAAAATGAACAATATTTCTGCGCCCTGGACAAATCTCATTGCCCTGCGGGACGAAATGATGGCTTTCCGCGAAGAGTCCGGTAAATTCATCTATGTTTCCACCGACGATATCGGCTTCAACGAGCAAAGCTACTTTCTGGCAACAGCAGCCGATTCCATCTATTCACCGCCCGAAACCTTCTTTGAATTTGACGGATTTTTCATCCAGGCCGTCTTTTTCCCGGATCTGCTCGATAAGATCGGCGTGGAAGCCGAGATATTCCGGGCCGGAGACTACAAGAGCGCTGTGGAGCCGTTCTTCCGTCGTGACCTTTCAGAAGAAAGCAAGGAGCAGCTTCAGGCCATCGTTGACAATGTCGCCGACACGTTTCTCCCGGCCGTTAGTGAACGCACCGGATTGACGCGAGATGAGCTGGACAATATGATGAACACGAGTCCCATCCTTACTTCCAAAGGAGCCTACGAAGCCGGCCTCATCGACCTGCTGACCTATCCGGATGATGTCGAAGACCGCCTTGAAACAAGGGTCATTGAAAACGGGAACAAGGAACTCCGCACCATCACCTACCAGCGATACAACCGGGTCAAAAGATCCACAGCCGGTGTTGACAAACCCGACACCAAAGACAAAATTGCCGTGATCCATGCCTCAGGCAACATCATGCCCGAATTTGACTCGGAATCCATTTTCCCCGGTACCGAAGAGAACATCACCTACCGCAGCTTCAATGAGAGCCTCGAAGAAGCACTGGAGGACGACAACGTGAAGGCCATCGTGCTCCGGATCACCAGTCCGGGCGGCGCCGGTTCCACCTCCGACCTTATCTGGAACAAGGTCCGAGAAGCCGCAAAAGAAAAACCCGTCATCGCCTCCATGGGATCTGTCGCAGCCAGCGGCGGATACTACATAGCCATGGCGGCTGACACCATCGTCGCCTCCTCCCAGACCATTACCGGCTCCATCGGTGTTTTCGGCGTAGTCATGAACATGCAGGAGCTGTTCAATGAAAAACTCGGAATCCGATTTGATGCGGTCACCTCACACGACCAGGCCCTGTGGGTCTCCCCCGACAAACCGATGAGCGAAGCCGCACGCCGTACCTTCCAGAACTTTATTGACGAATTCTATGATGTCTTCCTTGAGCGGGTGGCCCTCAGCCGCGACATGACCGTTGACGAGGTCAGGCAGGTTGCCGGGGGACGCGTCTGGACCGGCAACCAGGCACTGGAAATAGGGTTGGTGGATGCGATCGGCGAACTGACCACCGCGCTTGCCATCGCCGCGGAAAAAGCCGGTATCGAAGAATACCTTATCGAAACCTATCCGAAACCAAAATCCATCTTCGACCTTTTCTCCGGTTCGGCACAGTCACAGGTCAGAAAAATCTTCCAGCCAAACATAAAAGAACTGGAATATATCGATCCAATCATACATATTCTTACTCATGATCCGCGTGCCGTCATTGCACGCATCCCCTTTGATCACAAAATCCACTGACAGAATCCACTGACACCATCCAAACCATTCCGTTGTACTTATGGATATAGGCGCTTTCCGGCTGGAACAGCTGAGCGAAGGTATTTTTGAAGTATCGGCGGCAGGCTCCATCCGGAAAATCAGGGATCATCACAAAAAGGAACCCCCGGCAGAGTCATTCGCCCGGATCGGGATCGATCCCGTGCTCATAGATACGGGCTCCATCCGGATTCTTCTGGATTGCGGACTCGGTATGGGGCTGGATCGCAAGGAGCCGGAACCGGATACTTCCAACATCGTCACAAACCTGGACATTTTCGGGTACCGGCCCGAGGACATCGACATGGTCGTATTGAGCCACCTTCACTACGACCATGCAGCCGGACTGAGCTTCACTGCCAAAACCGGAATGGTTTCAGCCACACTGCCCAACGCCAAAATCTTCGTCCAGAAAAACGAATGGGAAACCACCCTCCGAAGCGTGGAAGAGCCAACCGGCATCAGCGGAATGGGTTACGAGCCGGATGACCTCTACCGGCTGGTCGCCGATGGTCGATTTGTGTTCCTTGAGGACGAACTGAAAGAGATTTGCAAAGGCATTACGGTGATACGGACAGGCGGACACACTCCCGGGCACCAGATTGTGCGCATCCGGCAAAAAAATCGCACCATCTATTACTGCGGCGACCTGATCCCGAATGAAACCTATCTGAACCGTTTTGTCGCCGGAAAAATCGATACCGATCCGATCAAGGCGCGGAAAGCCCGCATGCTCCTGATGCAGCAGGCTTGGCGGGATCAGGCAACCCTGCTCTTCTACCACTCCGTTTATCGCAAAACCGGGATGCTGGTCCGGGACAAGAACCGCGGATTTGTGCTCAAAAATGCATGATGATTTGACCGGCTTGCCCGGTTTGCCCAGCCAGGCAGCATTGGCCGAATAGGACGCATTAGCCAAATAGAACGCATCGGCCGGATTAA
>SKUI01000135.1 GCA_007122185.1 Rhodothermia bacterium
GGGAACTGTCTTACAGGATTGAGGAGCGGATGCTGAGGGAGCGCGAAGTGACCTCGGTTTTCAATCCGCGGTCGCGACCCGGACCGGAGTTCGAGTTTCATCCCGACCGGGAGAGGATTGCGCGCCTGGATGTGCGCACCATGGAGGTGGCCAGCGCATTCGGCACACAGGCGCGCGGAAGCAGGGCCGGTTACTACCGGGAAGAGGGCCGGGAGATACCCATTGAAGTGCGCAATGAGCGTACGACGTTCCAGAACCGGGATGATATGTTCCATCTGGAGCTGTTGCAGGTAGGGGATACGCGCGTGCCCATTACGGCGCTTGGCCAGTTCGAACTGCGCGAAAGCCTGCAGCGTATCACACGTCGCGACCGTGAGGCTGTGCTGGACATGCGATTTATTGTCCGGGCGGATGAGGACCGCTACCGCAGCACCATTCAGGAGATCCTCGAAAGCGAGATTGTGCTGCCGGATGGGTACCGCTATGATTTTTCCGGCCGGCTGCGTTTCCAGGATGACAGCGCCCGGGAAATGCGCATTGCGTTCCTTTTTGCGCTGCTGCTCACCTATATGGTGATGGCTTCGCTGTTCGAGAACTTCCGCGATCCCTTTATCATCATGTTTACGGTGCCGCTGGCCTTTTTCGGCTCGCTGTTGCTGCTGTTCCTGACCGGAACGCCGCTGAGTGTGCCGGCCTACATCGGTATTGTGATCCTGGTTGGCATTGTGGTCAACAACGGAATTGTGCTGGTGGATTACATCCACCAGAAGACAGGGCATGGGCTCATATCGGGGGAAAAAGAAGACCGGCGCATGGATCGCATCTATATGATCGCGTTCCTGCAGGCGTGCAAGCGGCGTATGCGGCCTATCCTGCTCACGGCCATGACCACCATTTTCTCGATGATCCCGCTGGCACTGGAGTTGGGAGTGGGAGCTGAGACCTGGAGCCCGCTGGCCAAATCGGTGATCGGCGGACTGGCCTTCGCCACGCTTCTGACGCTCTTCGTTGTTCCTGCCGTGGTCATCGGAATTTCGAAAAAACGGCGTGAACTGCTGAAGAAAGGTTTGTCGGTCACCAATTTGTGACAGCGGCTTGCAGATGTATCAGGATGTACATGTGTCGTAGGAAGCTTGTCATCGGATTTGGCCCTGACACATGGCCGGTGGACTACCATCGAATGAGCGCAGAGCCCCAGGCGAATCCGGCGCCAAATGCGGCCAGGCAGATCAGTTTCCCATCGCTCACCAGGCCCTGCTCCACCGCTTCGCTCAGCGCAATGGGGATGGATGCGGACGTGGTATTGCCGTAGCGTTCGATATTGCTGAAGACCATATTCTTTTCAATGCCGAGTTTCCTTGCCACCATTTCGGAAATGCGGAGATTGGCCTGGTGGGGGACGATCAGATCCAGATCGTCGATGCCAAGACCTTCTTTCTCCAGCGCTTCCATGATTACTTCCGGGAAGCGGGTGACGGCGTGCTTGAACACGGTGCGGCCGTCCATGAACGGATAGATGCGCTCGGTGTCAAAAAGCTCTTTGGAAAGCCGCGGATGGTCATTGGGGCTGGGAGCTTCCTGGATGAGGCGGTCCACATACTGTCCGTCCGAGTAGATCTGGGTATTGAGGATGCCGCGCTCGTTGCTGTCAGACCGGCTGATGACGGCTGCTCCGGCACCGTCGCCGAACAGGATGGACATGTTCTTTCCTTTGGGCGACAGGTCCAGCGAGGTGCTCTGGATTTCGGCTCCCACCAGCAGAATGTGCTCGTACATGCCGGTTTTGATGTACTGGTCGGCCACGGAGAGCCCGTAGATGAAGCCGTTGCAGGCGTTGCGGATATCCAGGGCGGGCGGTCCGGCAATCCCCAGTTTGTGCTGCAAATCACATCCACCCCCGGGAAACTGATAGTCCGATCCCATGCTGGAAAAGATGATCATGCCGATTTCATCTGGTGAGAGTCCGGCCTGATCAAGAGCTTTGCGGGAGGCCTGGAGGGAAAGATTGCTGACGGTTTCACCTTTTTCGACCCACCGGCGGGTCTGGATCCCGGTCAGTTTGACAATGAACTCATTATTGACCTCCAGCATGGCACCGAGTTCCTCATTGGTGACGATGCGTTCTGGCAGAAAATGTCCGATACCGGATATACAGGATCTGTGCATAATAGTTTCCCCAAATAATGTAACTGCTTCAATTAAGAATAATGTAAAGTCTCTCATGATGAAACAGGCGTATACCCTGTACTGCCTGAGAGCAACTCATTGACAATATAATTTCTATACTGTAAACTTAGAAATAAAATCTGCGTGTGCATGAGCAGAAAAAACAAAACCCCGACCGGCGGGTCGGGGTTTTATGGAAAGCTGCTTTCATTGCCCAAGTATGCCTCTCTTATCGCTGCACATAGGTTTTGGGTAGGTACTGTGTGTGATCATTGCTTTCAGGAATCATCACTCACTGCAAAGATGGACATAAAAGTCACTGAGCGCAAATTAATTAATGCATTCTAACGTGGACCAGCATTTATCAGAATACTGATAATAATTCAATATGAATCCATTAATAATTGGAATAAAAATCAGTATAATTCTTACGAATTTTTAATAAACGATGTCCACAAACAAAAAAACCTATGCAATTGTCGCAGGACTTTCAGGATGTTTTGAGCCCGATAGGATCATTTTTTTAACAAATTCATCTGCAATGTTGCAAATGAAACTCGTCACTTTTCTAAGAACAGATTATCCGGCCAATGTTTAGCTGACGGGGCGCAGCATCTCATTTACCATGGCCGGCAAATCGTATGCCGGCTCCCATTTCCAGTCGCGGCGGGCATCGGAGTCGTCAATGCTGTCAGGCCAGCTGGCCGCAATCTTTTCGCGCTGATCGGGTTCATAATCCACATTAAATCCGTTGATGTGCTCCCGGATTTCTTCCAGCAGCTCCCTTGGTGAGAAACTCATGGCCGTCACGTTGTAGCTTGTACGGATGCGGACTAGTCCGGCATCGGCGTCCATCAGGTCCATGGCTGCCTTTACCGCATCGTCCATGAACATCATTGGCAGGCGGGTGTCAGGCTTGAGGGGACTGGTGAACGTCTTTCCCCGTGTAGCTGCACGGAGCATTTCTACCGCATAATCGGTGGTGCCACCGCCGGGCTCCGACTTGTTCCCGATCAGGCCGGGATAACGCACACTGCGCACATCCACCCCGAAACGTCGATGGTAATAAGCGCAGAGCTGCTCGCCGGCCACCTTGGTGATGCCGTACACGGTGGTCGGGTTAAGCGGGCTGTTCTGTGGCGTCTGCTCACGAGGCAGATCCGGACCAAAAACGGCAATGGAGCTTGGCCAGAAAATTTGGATCCCCCCGGAAGAGAAATTGCTCCTGGCCGATGCATCGTGCTTGCTGTCACTGTAATCTTCAATGGAGCCCTTGTTCCCGCCATCCATCTGCTCTTGCGCCACTTCCAGCACATTAAGCAGGCCGTTCATGTTCAGCTTCCATGTCCATGGGATGTTGGCTTCCCCCTTGGCTGAGAGGATGGCGGCCAGATGATAAATGGTACCGATTTGCCGATCACGGACCAGCTGAACCAGGCGTGCTTTATCCAGCACATCCAGCTCCTCAAACGGCCCCGATGCCGATACCGCTTTGTTGTCCCGGATATCCGTGGCAAGTACATTGTCTGCCCCGAACCGTTCGCGCAGCTGCGCGGTGAGTTCCACCCCGAGTTGTCCGGCCGCCCCGGTTATCAGAATTTGTTCAGTTTTGCTCACGTGTGACTCTTTGTGTTGAATAAATGCCTCAGATCACCCCAAGCCGGGTCCCGATCTTGCGGAACGCGGTTATAGCTTTGTCGAGGTGCTCCCGCTCGTGGACGGCCGACAGCTGCACCCGGATGCGTGCCTGGCCTTTCGGCACAACCGGATAGTAGAAGCCGATCACGTAAATCCCTTCATCCAGCAGTGCGGAAGCGAACATCTGCGACACCTTGGCATCGTACAGCATCACCGGTACGATGGGATGGTCGCCTTTTTTAATGTCGAAGCCCGCCGCGGTCATCTCCTTGCGGAAATAGCGGGTGTTTTCTTCGAGTTTTTCACGCAGCTCGCTGGTTTCTCCAAGCAGTTCGAGCACGGCAATGGAAGCGCCCGCGATGGAAGGGGCCAGGGTGTTGGAAAACAGGTAGGGACGTGACCGCTGGCGGAGCAGGTCCACAATCTCCTTGTGCGCGGCCGTGAAACCGCCGGACGCCCCGCCGAGCGCCTTGCCGAATGTGCCGGTGACAATATCCACACGGTCCATCACATTGTGGTACTCGTGCACCCCGCGGCCGCTCTTGCCGACGAACCCGGTGGAGTGGCACTCGTCGATCATCACCAGCGCGTCGTACTTGTCGGCCAGGTCACAGATCTTGTCGAGCTGCGCAATGGTGCCGTCCATCGAAAACACCCCGTCGGTGGCGATGATGCGATGCCGGGCGTCGGAGGCCTCCCTGAGTTTCTCCTCAAGGTCGGCCATGTCGTTGTGCTTGAACACCATGCGCCGCGATTTGGTCAGGCGCACGCCGTCGATGATGGACGCGTGGTTGAGCTGGTCGGAGATGATGGCATCGTCCGGCCCGAATAGTGGCTCGAACACCCCGCCATTGGCATCAAATGCCGCGGCGTAGAGAATCGCATCCTCCATGCCCACAAAATCGGCGATTTTCTGCTCCAGTTCGCGGTGGATGTCCTGCGTGCCGCAGATAAACCGCACCGAGGAGAGCCCGTATCCCCGCCGGTCGATGGCCTCCTTGGACGCCTCGATGACACGCGGATGGGAGGAGAGGCCCAGGTAGTTGTTGGCGCAGAAGTTGATCACTTCGCGTCCGTCGTCGGTGGTGATCACGGCGCCCTGGGGTGAGGTGATGATGCGCTCGGTTTTGTAAAGGCCGTCGTCTTTAATGGTCTCGAGCTCTTTGCGGAGGTCGTTTTTGAGTGATCCGTACATAGGCAGGTGTCGGTCGTTTGACGTAGAGGAATAATATTTTGGAAAGAGCCGGCGAGCGCCGGGAAGCGGCAGCACGCAC
>SKUI01000036.1 GCA_007122185.1 Rhodothermia bacterium
CTGCAACAGATCGCCGGCAGCAGGGAACCGTATCTCCGGAGGCCTTTCCGGTGCGGCAATCGCCCGGATTTGTCAACTGGCGCTTGTGTTTTTCCTGCTGCACGTCTTGCAAATAGCATTTCTTGCTTATACGCCACATGCTGCGCATCTGCTCCCGTCCATGGCGGACGGGGCCCAAGCTCAATCCGCTGATGTTTCCGGCACCGGCCAGCCGCTCGCAAACGCGGCGCCTGTCGATGCAAATCGCGCGGATGAACCTGCGGAACCCGCGACCGGAGCGTCCGCCGCCGGAGCAGCCGCTGCCGTCGAATCCCGTCCACAGGCCCTGTTCAACCGGGGCAACTACATGATGGAGCAGCAGGATTATGCGGAAGCCGTTGCCATTTTCCAGCAGATCGAACAGAATGGCCACGCATCCGGTCCGCTGTTTTACAACATGGGCATCAGTTACCTGTATCTTGACTCACTCGGACAAGCATCCTACTACTTTCATAAAAGCAAGGCGTTTCGTGAATCGGCTGCCCGTGCCAAAGAGGGTATTTCCACCGTGGAACGGCTCATGCGCATACGCGGAACGTTTATTCCACAGCTCCCATGGTATGCGTTTTTCGACTGGTTCCTTTTCCACATGAATCACGCGGCGTGGATTGTATGGGGCCTGGTATTCATCAACATGGGGGTGCTGGTGATCCTGGCCGGCTGGCTTTACCGTCCCGACCGCCGGATTGCCATCACGGGAATGGCCCTGAGCGCCATGGGCATTGTCCAGGTCGTAGTCACCATATCCATCTCCGTATGGGCAAACGGCTACCAGCAGGGTGTCGTTGTTGAAAACGGGATCCCCGTAACACCAAGTCCTGATATGATGGTGGATGAGGATTTTTCACCTGATTTGGCATATGAAGCCTATACTGTTACCTTAGACAAACGACTCAGCAGACAGCATGACGGCTGGGTGCATATCCGGCTGCGCAATGGAGTATCCGGCTGGATACCGGAGCCGGCTGTACAAAAACTGTGAGAAAGACATTACGAAATATTATTTTTTATCCGGCATGCCAGCCATGCCTTTGACATGAACATCCTAAATCCATTCCATTTATGAGTACTCCTGTAGAATACATCCAAAAACATCAGGAAAAATTTAAAGAAGAACTATTCGATTTACTTCGCATCCCCAGCATCAGTGCCGATCCAAATCACAAGCAAGATGTGCGGCGCGCGGCCGAATTTGTGGCCGGACAGCTTGAAAAGATCGGGCTGAATAACGTAAATATCGAGGAGACGGACGGACACCCGATCGTTTTCGGCGAACACCTGGAAGCGGGACCAGACAAACCCACCGTCCTGATCTACGGCCACTATGACGTCCAGCCGCCGGATCCGCTGGATGAGTGGAAAACGCCGCCCTTCGAGCCGACGGTCCGTGACGGAAAAATCTATGCCCGCGGGGCCAGCGACGATAAGGGCCAGTCTTACACCCATATCAAGGCGATCGAATCCTTCATGAATACCGGGACCGAACTGCCGGTGAACGTGAAGTTCATCATTGAAGGCGAGGAAGAGATCGGATCTCCGAGCCTGGTGCCGTTCCTGGCAGACAACAAGGAGCGTCTGGCATGTGACATGGTGCTGGTATCAGACACGGCCATGTTTGCCAAGGACACCCCGTCCATTACCTACGGGCTGCGCGGGTTGATGTATCTGGAAGTGGAAGTGGTCGGACCGAACCGCGATCTGCACTCCGGCGTCTACGGCGGCGGTGTCCAGAATCCGGTCAATGCCCTGTGTGAGATGATTGCCAAACTGAAGGACGAAAAAGGTGTGATCCAGGTTCCCGGTTTTTATGACAAGGTTCGTCCGCTCACGGAACAGGAACGCGAGGCCTATGCGGAACTTCCTTTCGATCAGCAGGTCTACAACAAGACCCTGGATATCGAGGAGGAGTTCGGCGAGGAGGGATACTCCACGCTGGAACGTGTAAGCGGCCGACCGTCACTGGATGTCAACGGTATCTGGGGCGGCTACCGGGGGGAAGGGGCCAAAACCGTACTTCCGGCCAAGGCGTTTGCCAAGCTGAGCGCCCGTCTTGTACCGGACCAGGAACCCAAGGAGATCTACAAGCTGATTGAGTCGTATCTCCACGAAGTCACTCCCCCGGGCGTTCGCGTAACGGTCAAAGAACACCATGGCGGATATCCTGTGCTGGTAGATCTGGACTTCTACGGGCTCAAAGCGGCCGCAGCGGCCTTCAAGGAAGTGTACGGCAAGGATGTGCTGTTCGCCAGAGAGGGCGGTTCCATCCCCATCGTGGCCGATTTTGCCAAAACCCTGAATGCAACGACCATACTGATGGGACTCGGACTCAATTCCGATTCCATCCACTCGCCGAACGAGCATTTCCACATGAAGGACTTTGAGCGGGGTATGAAGTCCTCGGCACGGTTCTTCGAGCTGCTCGGCGACTACATGGAGTGACGAACAGCGCGGCGGGTGACTGGGATTAACCGAGCTGATCGTCCGGGTTGTACCGAAAACCGGCAAGTGATTCATCCATCACCTTGACCGGGTTGTTCTTGCCGTCAAGCAGCACAATCCTCGGCTTGTGTTCCCGCGCCTCTTCCTCGGTCATACGGGCGTAGGTAATGACGATGATGCGGTCACCCACGTTGGTCAGGCGCGCGGCCGGACCGTTCATGCAGACTTCCCTGTCCCCCCGGTTCCCCGGGATGGTGTAGGTATCCAGGCGCGATCCGTTGTTGATGTTGACTACCTGTACTTTTTCATAGACACGGATCCCCGCCATTTCCAGGAGCTCCGGATCTATAGTGATGCTCCCCTCGTAATACAGGTCGGCCTGTGTTACGGTCAATGGATGAAGTTTGGCTTTGAACATTTCAAGCATCATGGTTCTGCAAATCTTTGTATGTAAAAAGTACGTTGTCGATCAACCGGGTTTTTCCAAGGCGAGCCGCAATGGCAATCACATAGAGTCGTCCTTGCTCAATAACATCGGTGGGCTGAAGGTCGGGTGTGGTCACCAGCGAAAAATACTCAACATGGAGACCATTTTCATCTAAACGGTTTATTTCTTTTGAAATTATGGCCGGATCGATTTCCACGCTGGCCTTGCCGGCACCGGTGGATACCGCATCTGCATCGTTTGTCGCGGCCGGATGGCATTGGTCCTCAATATACTGCCGGAAACGGTGCAGGGATTCAAACAGCATCGGGGCGGTTTTCCGCTCTTCCGGGGTCAGATAGGCATTCCGGCTGCTCTGTGCCAGCCCATCCGGTTCGCGCCGGGTAGGGCCCATCAGGATTTCCACCGGGATGTCCAGCTCCTCCGCCATCTGCCGGATCACGAACCATTGCTGGATGTCTTTCTGCCCGAACACGGCAACATCGGGCTGGACAATGTTGAACAGCTTGTTCACTACCTGCAAAACACCCTCAAAATGCCCCGGGCGACCCGGCCCGCATAGATGTTCGGTCATTTTGCTTATCCGGAACCTGACAAAATGGTGACGCGCCTCTCCGGCGGTTCCGTACATTTCTGTGAAATTCGGGGCAAAAACGAGCGATACGCCTTCTTTGAGACAGTGGTCCAGATCTCTTTTGAGGGTTCGCGGATACTGTTCGTAGTCTTCACCCGGGCCGAACTGGGTCGGGTTGACAAAAATGGATACCACCACGTGATCGGCATGCTGCCGTGCCTGCCGGATCAAAGAAAGGTGTCCGTCATGCAGGGCGCCCATCGTCGGCACCAATGCCACACGCTGCCCCTGCCAGCGCCACGCGGAAACCGTATGGCGCACTTCTGCTTTTTTGTGTGCTAATTTCAATAGTAGTCAATGAGACGTGCGGATCCACCAGAGAAAACCGCACCATTTTGTGGCAAAATACCGTCTTTAGAGTGACCGGTTCATGTCAAAATTTTCCAGGAGTTCTTTCACTCTCTGAACGAATGCGCCGCCCATGGCGCCATCAATAATACGATGATCGTAACTCATGCTCAGGTAAACCATGTGCCGGATGGCAATGGTGTCGCTGCCGTCCACTTCCATCACAACGGGACGTTTCTGGATGACGCCTGTGCCGAAGATGGCTACCTGAGGCTGGTTAATAATCGGGGTTCCCATCAGGTTCCCAACGCTCCCGTAATTGGTGAAGGTAAAGGTCCCGCCCACCAGATCATCCGGGGAAAGTTGCTTGCTTCTGGCTTTTCCGGCGAGTTCATGAGTTTTTCGGGCAAGGCCCTGCAAATTCATTTCACCGGCGTTCTTGATCACGGGCACTACCAGCCCGCCCGTCCCGGCTTCTCCGAGCGCCACCGCTATGCCATAGTTGATGGAGCGCTTCAGCAGGATCTGGTCACCGTCCACCGAGCTGTTGATCAGTGGAAACTCGCGTATCGCCTGAATGGTGGCCTCCACAAAAAACGGTGTAAATGTGAGTTTGAATCCGTTTTCCTTCTGGAATCTGTCCTTGTGCCTGTCTCGGTACTGCACCAGTCGGGTAACATCGGCCTCGCCAAACGTGGTCACATGGGCCGAAGTCTGCTTCGAACGGATCATATGCTCGGATATCACCTTGCGCATGCGATCCATTTTTATGATTTCCACATTCTCATCCGGCCACTTTGTTGCCCTGTCGGGGGTGCTGATCTTCCGGGACTCGCCGGCCTGACCCGGTTTCCGCAGCCCGGCACCGTCCCCTTCCGCCTTCCCGGCCTCAGGTTGTGATTTTCCGGATTTTACATATTCCAGCACGTCTTTCTTGGTGACTCGCCCCTGACTTCCGCTGCCGTCAATGGACTCCAGTTCTTCCCGGGACAAGCCCTCTTCGCGGGCGATGGCACGCACCAGCGGCGAGAAGAAGCGACCGTCGGATGCCTTGCGCTGCGGCGGGGTGTCACTTTCCGCAGCTTCCGTGGCAGCGGGCTCCGGACTTTTATCCTGTCCATTCTCCTTCTTGTTCTCCTTCCTGCTCCCCTTCGCAGGTTTCGCCGGCTCTTCTTTA
>SKUI01000188.1 GCA_007122185.1 Rhodothermia bacterium
GACTCCGCATTTTTCCTGTGGCAACTTTCACGGCATCAGAAAGACCGGTTTTTTTCTGGGTATCAGCAAGACGTGACTTATAGGTCTTGCGATCCGTGAAGGACAGAGGATCCACCGGGCGTATATGATCACCCATTTCGGTATATTTACCCTCATCAAAAAGCAGATGGAAATAATCATCGCTTCCGATCGGAAAGTGATACCCGCTTACAGGGTCCACCCAACTGTTTTCCTCCAGTTCACGGCGATGAACGGTTTCACCTGTCGTCGGCACCTTAACCCAGATCCCTTCCGGCATTTCCTTGGGGGACTTGGTGACAATTTTCAGATCTTTGCGTTCAAACCAACTCATAACAGTATGTTTATGAAGTGTTTCCGGAACTGTCTGACTGTTTCTTACAGACCGGTGTAATAATAAGGCTCAAAATGTTCCGGTGCGACTTTTTTTATCAGGTTGTGCAGCTGTGCCCCGGAATAACGGCCGAGGACGGCGAGGATATTGGAAGCACTGACCACATCCTTCAAGGGTAAAACGG
This sequence comes from Rhodothermia bacterium, assembly GCA_007122185.1. Next base: position 537 of record SKUI01000188.1, read on the forward strand.
ATATATTGGCACTGCTTCCCGTGACATCAGGAGCCATCGCCTTCAGGCGTTCCACTCCGGTTCCAACCACAAGCCGACCCGACTTCCACCGCTCCAGGATTTCTTCCAGTTCACGCACTTGCACATCCGATTCCGGCTCCAACCCATCCTCCAAAAATTTCCAGGACTGGTGGTACAAATGGTTGCGCCGCGCATCAATGACCGCATCGCATCCTGCCACGGACAGTGGACCATCGCCGGGAACGGCACCCCGGCTTTCGGGGATACGTGACTCCCCGGACGACAGCTCATCCGCTCCCCGTCCGGCATTGGATTTGCGCATGGATGGCGTGGTGTCTGCGGCATGCGTGGCAGGCATTTTGTGCGTGGCGGGTGTGGCAAGCATGGCGCCAAGTGCAATGGCGCCGAGCGTACGGCATGCATAAAGCGGAATGACCGTCTGAAAAAGCAATCCCTTCACCGCGCTGCTCGCCACTCTCAGGCCGGTGTAGGAACCCGGTCCGGCACTGACAATTACGGCCCCGAGTTCATTCACAGCAAGCTTTTCTCGCGCAAGCAGGCGGTCAATAAAGACAAAGGTCTGCTCAGAGTGCACCCCTTTGCCCTCTGCGCGCAACTGATGCACCGTGCCATCCGGGAGCCGAAGCGCCACGGAACATACCGGAGTAGCCGTTTCGACGGAGAGTACCGGTTTTTCGGTGAATTGAACGTTTTCCGTATCAGTATTGCCGTCCATAAGTCTCAAAACAGTGCAGACACCAGGCGCCGGATTACCACTGATACCAGCCTCGCGCCAGGATACATTATCTAATCAGGCGAAATCTTCATCAGGCGAAACATCAACCCGCGATAAGACACTTGCCTGTACATTCAAATATATCGCTGGAGAGGCGTAATAAAAAGTGCCGACCGGTTGGATGGATGGCAGGCATCGCTACTCGTACCGCAGTGATTCCACAGGATTGACGAGTGCTGCCCTGCGTGCGGGGAAAACCCCTGCCGCCAATCCTATCATGGTCAGTACACCGGTGGTCATGATCATGGCATCGGCTGAGAGCACCGGGTTGCCCAGAAAATCTGCCACACCTCCCTGAAATTCAAGGCCCTGTACACCCGTGACAATCCCCGCTGCAATCACTACGCCGATGGAACCGCCAATCATGCAGATAAAAAGTGCTTCGAATATGAACTGGGATATGATGTGCCTGTTTTGGGCGCCTATGGCTTTTTTGACACCGATCTCACGCGTGCGCTCCTTGACGACCACATACATGATGTTGGCCACCCCTACCCCGGCAATGAGCAGCGTAAAGAAGCCGACCGAAAAGAGGAATATTTTGATGCCAAGCCCAATTTGCGCCTGGATCCGTTCCGCCTCAATGAAATCCCAAACACCGATGGCTTGCATGTCCTCCGGATGGAACCGGTATTTGCGTGCCATGATCTCCCGGACCTGATGCTCAATCCGCTTCTGATATTCAGGATGGACGGGGCGGATCAGCACGGATCCCAGGAAGGCATGATTGTATGTCTGCCGGAACGTGGAATGGGGTATGACCGCTCTTCGGGAATCCGGTCCGTTGCTCATGGCCATCTGCATTTTTTCCTGCATCACTCCCACAACCGTATAGGGATTATTGTCGATCATGAGCCGATTCCCAATGGCATTTCCCTCGGGGAAAAGCTGTTCTGCAACCGCGTGACCCAGGAATACCACCCGCCGCTGCTCCGCCACATCACGGGCATTGAGAAAACGCCCGCCTGCCACCGGATACATCGAACGCATCTCTTCAAAAGCCACATCCACCCCCTCCATGTAGGTATTGGTCGTGGCGTAATCCGACTTGAGGCTTACACTGCGGCCGTACTGGGCCGAAATGGATTCAATCTGCGGTATGGACCGCCGAAACAGCTCCACATCCTCTTCGGCAAACCGGATGCGCCGGCCGGCATCCAGTCCCTCAAAAGACTGGCTGGTCTGTCCGCCGTAAAACATCATGATCTGATTGCCACCCCCCCTCAATCCCGACAGCAGCTGGTTGTTGAGGCCCTCGCCAAATGCGAGCAGCGCGATGACGGCAATGGTACCCCAGCAGATGGCTATTATGGTCAGGCTGGTGCGAAGCTTCTGCTTTCGCAGATCCTGCATGAATTCTTTGATCAGGTTAATCCACATGGCGGGTACGGAGATTTAGGGTTATTTAAGGCATTCAACCACATTGAGACGGGATGCGCGATATGCCGGCATCCAGCCGGCCGCGAGGCCAATGGCAGCCAGGACGAAAAATGCTATCAGGCCGACACCCGGCGTGAACTGGGGCGTGCCTATGTACTCACTGATCGGGATGTACTGCATGGCACCGACAATTGCCCATCCGATCAGATAGCCAAGGGCGGCCCCGAGTCCCACCAGCATAAAAGTCTCGCCGAAAAAGTGGGCCAGGATGGTGCTGCGCCTCGCTCCGACCGAACGCCGGATTCCGATCTCTTTCATCCGTTCCTGGACCACCACAAACATGATATTGGCCACGCCGATACCGCCGACGGCCAGTGTTACGAATCCGATGACCCCCATGAAAGAGTTGAAACCAATGATAAACCACCGTATGAACGACCAGAATTCACTGGTATCCCAAATGAGCAGTGCATCCGTGTCGGCCGGATCGAAACGGTGGCGTTGCGAGATGACAAGCTGAACCTGATCCTTCACATACGCCCCTCTGCGCGGGTCTTCAAGCTGATAAAGGATATTGTTGATGATATCGGTACCAAAAAGGGTGGAAAAAGTTGTCAGTGGTATGAACGCCCGGCTTGCGTCACGCTGGCCGTAGGAGGAATCCTGGCTCTTGGGCTGCATCACACCGATGACCGTAAACGGGGTCTGATTGACAAATATCTGTTTGCCTACGGCCTCTTCCTCCCCGAAAAGCAGTTCCTTGAGCTGGTCACCGATGAATATGACCCTTCGCTGCTCTTCAATGTCACGTTCATTCAGCCAGCGGCCTCCTTTCTGCTCAAATATGTTGCGCATATCCGAGTAGTTCACCGGCACCCCGGTCAGCTGAGGGGAGTTGCGAAGATTCTTGTACCTGAGCTCAGCCTGCCATGTGGTGTACTCCGGAGCGATCCGGCTGATCTGCGGGATATTCTGCTGCAGCGCCCATGCGTCGCTTTCCCGGAACCGGACCGGCCGGCCGATGCCGTATCCCTCATAGGGCATGGTGGTGCGCGACCCGAACACCAGCACAATCTCCTCCCCCATCCCGCGGAAATTGAGCTTGAGCTGATCGCCAAGCCCCGTCCCGAAGGCAAGCAGGATGATCAGAGTGGCCGTTCCCCACATAATCCCGAAAAGGGTCAGGAACGTGCGCAGCCGCTGCTTGTTGATGGTCTGGAAAAAATCTTTGAGGAAATTCATCGCCGTAATAATCCTTGTTCAGGTTGAATTGTGCTGGTTAAGGTTGATTTTTTCTGTCTGGATGGATACGGCCTGAAGCATTCGCGCAAGCCGTGCCTCCGGGTATCCTTCAAGCCGCTTGTGAGTCAGACCCCTAGTATCCATGCAACTGGTGGATACAGGCGGCGGCATCAGTTGGAGGCCAGTGATCGGAGCGGCTTTTCGAGGACGACGTCGCCTTCTTCCAGCCCCTCGACAACCTCTACGTTGATCGCGTCACTGAGTCCGAGCCTGACCTCGGCCTCCTCACGACCGTTTTCATTTCTGGAGGGAACTTCCACAGTGCTCTTGTCCTCAAGGTAGGTAACCAGGCGTTCGGGAATGATCAGTACATCCTCACGGCGATCGATCACCACGTTGGCATTGGCAGAATAACCGGCCCTCAGCACGCGGCCGTCGTTGTCCGTGATCCTGATTTCCACCGGAAAGACCGTGCTGTTATCACGTGTGGTAGCTTTCAGGGAGATGCGGGTGAGCTCCCCTTTGACCCGGGATCCGGGAAGTGCGCCGACACGTATCTCGGCTGTCATCCCTTCCTGCAGTTTGCCGACGTCGATCTCATCCACCGTACCCTTGAAAAGCAGGTCATCCATACGTGCCAGGGTCATCAGCGGCGTACCGGCCTGGTAGGAGGTCAGCGGGACGATGGGATCACCGATATCCACCATCTTTTCGAGGATATAGCCGTCGGTCGGCGCCTTGATCACACTTTCAATAAGCGTTTCGCCGATCAGGATGCGACCCGACTCCAGCAGCTCGAGGCGCTCCCGGTTCAACTGGACATTGATTTCGGAATCCCTGAGGCTGCGCTGAAGATTCTGGTAGTCGTGTTCCGATACCATGTCGCGTGCACGCAATTGCTCCATCCGGAACATTTCGCGCTGAACGTTATCCAGGGCAATCTCGGAACGCTCAACATTGCGCTTGGCCTCGGCGAGTTCAAGAGGTGTGGGATCCGGACGGATTTCAAGCAAGGGCTGGCCTTCCTTCACATAATCACCGGCCTCGGCGAA
>SKUI01000201.1 GCA_007122185.1 Rhodothermia bacterium
CCGAAGCTGTCCCCCGTTTCGTACGGCGTGCGTCTGCACGTGGTCCAGAACCGCATCGGGCAGCTTCATTTCGGGCGGACTTGCAAGGGTTACATCCATGCCCAGGCGTGCGGCGATTTCGAGCGCACTGTTCGGTACGGCCATGGGCAGGGGTTTGGGATGGGGAGCCCAGCTCAGAACGAACTTCCGGCCCTCCGGACGGCCTTCAAACCGTTCCATCATGGTCAGCCCGTCAGCCAGCGCCTGGCAGGGGTGCTCCCGGGCGCTTTCCATGTTGATGACGGGTACGGTGGCATAGCGAACGATATCCTCCAGCAGCCGGTCCTCCAGATCCTCGTTGAGGTCCCTCATGCCGGCAAACGCACGGACACCGATCAGATCCACATAGCGAGAAATGACCTGCACTGCTTCTTTAAGGTGCTCGGTCCGGTCTCCGTCCATAACCACACCGGTACGGGTTTCAAAGGTCCAGACTCCCTGTCCGGGCTGGATGATGGAGGTACCCGCCCCCAGGTGTGCGGCGGCCGTTTCAAATGAGATGCGGGTACGGAGCGAGGGGTTCAGGAAAATCAGCCCGATGGTTTTTCCCGAGGCAACCGGCTCCCGGAAATCGTCGTACTTCAGGTTTTGCGCAAGACGGAGCAGGTCCCGCAATGCGGCATCGTTCCGGTCGGAGAGGTGGATGAAATGTGCGGTTCTGTTGGTCGGGCTTGTTGTCATGGTTCTGTGCAAATTCTTCCAATTCTTCAGGTCGCGGCCTTTTGTCAGTCAGTTTCGGCGTGTCCTCTGCAGGCGGACCTTTGGACAGGCCCATTGCTGTAGTTTCGGGCTTCATGGGCCGTCCCGTCAGAGTATGGCCGGCGGGAAGGTCAGTCCCGTTTCTTCGGGCCAGTCCATCATCAGGTTCAGGTTTTGTACGGCTTGTGACGCCGCTCCTTTGAGCAGATTGTCGATGGCGACGCCTACGACGAGCTGGCGTCCCTGTTGCACCCATCCGATATCCGTGAATGCACTGCCGACCACCTGTTTGAGTTCGGGCAGCCCCTCCTGCAGCCGCACCAGCGGCGCGTTGTAATACTCTTCTTCCAGCAGGTTGCCGGCGTGCGTTTCCTCCGAAAGGGTAAACGTCAGGGTCATCCAGATACCCCGCACAAACGGACCGGATACCGGCACAAAACGGACCTCCGGCAGAACTCCGGATCCCGGTGCTCCGGATCCTGTTGCTCCTGCTTCAGCACTTCCGGCCGCCCCGGCGGGTGAAGCGCTGTCAGTGCCGCGACCCACTGCGGTGCCGCCATCCGGGCCGGAGGGATGCACGCCCAGCTGATCGGCCAGGGTCTGGTTCACTTCTCCGATGTGCTGGTGTCCGTACACCTTGTAGGCCTTTACATTTCCGAACCTGCTCGAAAAATGGGTGCCGGCCGACGGTGAAGCCCCGGAACCGGAAGAGCCGGTGATGCCGGTTACATCGCAGGAGGAGATCAGTCCCGCCTTGGCAAAGGGAAGCAGGCCAAGCTGAATGGCGCTGGCAAAGCATCCCGGGTTCGAAATGTGGTCGGCCATGCGGATGTCATTGCGGTACCACTCCGTGAGGCCGTACACAAACCGGTCGATGAGCTCGGGGTGTGGATGGGTCCACCCGTACCATTTCTCATAGGCCTTGGGTTCTTTAAGCCGGAAATCCGAGCTCATATCCACAATGCGCCCCTTGTATCCGGCATCGAACAGTGTTTTTGCCGCTTCGGCCGATTTGCCGTGGGGAAGGCCCAGAAAGATCGCTTCAGATTGATCCGAAGCGAGCTCGTCAAAAGGCAGGATGGGCAGATCCACAAGGCCCTCCATCCCCTTGTAGTGGCTGGAAAACGCGCTGCCGGCCGATCTGCTGCCGTAGAGGCGAGTCAGGCTCACGTTCGGGTGTCCGTGCAGGATGCGGATGGCCTCCATGCCGGTGTATCCGCTTGCCCCTGCAACCGAGACAGAAATGATGTCACTCATTGGATCACTCATAGGAACGGCTCCTTTTTGGTGGGTGCGGCAAAAGTGATATCGGCGACCATGTCCCCGAGTTTTTTCGGGTCGGCCACCGCATTGACGGCGCGAATGCCGAGGGTGTTCTGGATGAACTGGATGCCCACGAGGTTGTCGGTGACCGGACCGGTGATGATGGATATGCCGCTCGTGTACCGCTTGCGGAAGAAGTGGTCGGCGGACCAGCATCCCATGAAATCCTGCGCCGCAACCACATGCGTGCGTGTGAACTGCATAAGCTCTTTGTCCATGAGCAGGCTGTCCACCCCGTACGCACCGATGATCCCGTCACCGAACTCCAGCACTATGGCATCCGGGTTGAAATCATTCAGATATTTGATAAGCCCCTTGGCCATCGGAAGGATGTTTTTTCCCGTTGTGGATACGAGTCCGGCCATGCCGAAGTGCGCCGAGGCAATAGCGCCGTTCTCCTTCATCTCCCGCGTATCGCGCATGAGCGAGGCGCCTGTAAGCTTGGCGGCGGCCACCTTGTAGCCCTTTGCGGACAGCTGGCGCACAATCATCGTTGCTGCCATCGTCTTGCCGACGTGCATGCAAGTCCCGGTCACGGCAATCAGCGGAGCGCTTTCCGTGAGATTGTAGGCCCATTCGATAGCAAAATCCTGGATGCAAGCGTGCTTGAAGATGCCCGGATCCTCTTCGCCATCCACGATCATCACGGCGCCAAGCACCTCCACCCGCATGGCCGGACCGTGATCGGGATGCGGCGACTGGCAACTCCCGATAATGCCCCCCATATTCAAAATGTGCAGGATATCGCCTTTTTTGACAGATCGAGGGATGATGCCGCTGTAACCCCGCAGCGCCTGCCGTTCTCCCAGCGCACCGACAACGATCTGATCTTTTCCATAGGGAATGATCACCCCTTCACTGGTTTCAATCTGGTTATAGCGATCCTTTGTGTCAAGCGTTTTTACTGCAATGAGATACCCTTCTTCTGCTACAATATTTGGAGCAATTTCCATCATATGTTCCAGCTTTACGGAGGCCGAGCTGGAAGCAATGATATCCGCTTTTATTTCTGTAAGTCCCATATAGATTATAATGCGTAAGCGAGTATTACCGTGTTTTTTTGTAGAGTTGCGTGCGAATGCTGTACAGTTTGGAAAATGCACGGGCTTCGTTGCCGTCCCATCCGCTTGATTCCTCGCCATATTTGGCAACTTCGCTGTTCATGATACTGTATGGGGAGGATGCTTTCAGCGGAAAAATACTGCCGCGGCAGGCATAAATGGTGATATCACCGGTGACCCTTGCCTGGGTGGAGTTGAAAAATGCCTCAATATCGCGCATCGCCGGATCATAGTATTTCGCTTCGTGCAGCATGGCACCGTACTGGTCGCCAAGCTGGTCTTTAATTTGCCGCTGATCCTGGCTCAGGACCAGTTTTTCCAGTTCACGATGGGCCAGGTAGATAATACGCGCCACGGGTGCTTCAAAGCCGATGCGCCCCTTGATACCCAGGATGGTATCTCCCAGGTGCATGCCCATTCCGATTCCGTGATAACGCCCAAACTCCCGGAGCACCGATAGCAGGGCGGCGGGATCCATCTGGTGTCCGTTGATGGCGACAGGGAGTCCGTTTGCAAAATCGAGGGTAATCTCTTCCGGTTCATCATCAAGCAGATGCGGCGGCTTGAGGTGGGGAAATGCTTCAAACGGAAGGGCCTGATCGCTCACAAGGGTCTCGGTGCCACCGACACTGGTTCCCCAAATGCCGTCGTTGATTGAATATTCCGTGGTTTTTTTGGGGACATCAAAACCGCGCTCCTTCAGATAGGCGGTAGTGAATTCCCGTGTAAGCCCTTCGTCGCGGATCGGCGCAATGATCTCCGCTCCATCCAGTCCGTTCAGCAGTGCCACATCGAACCGGACCTGGTCATTTCCGGCACCGGTTGATCCGTGCGCAATACGGTTGGTGCCCTGCTCCCGGGCATATTCCATGATCATCTCAGCCTGGATGTATCGTTCGGCGCCTACACACATTGGGTAGGTACGGTCACGAAGCACGTTGCCCTTTATCAGGTAGGAGAGGATCCGGTCATAAAGGGGCGGAAACCCGTCCACACAGGCAAACTCTGCCGCGCCAAGTTTCAGCGCGCGATCACGGATGGCCTCCTTTTCCGTCCGGGTCAGCCCCACGCAATCAACGATAACGGCATGTACATCCGTCTTGTATTTTTCTTTCAGGTAGGGGATACAAAAACTGGTATCGAGCCCACCGCTGTAGGCCAGTACTATCGGATTACTCATATTCTCACCCGTTTTGCCGCTCTGTTCCCATCCGGATTATCCCGGCTGAAAAAAGAAACGACTGCAGCTTATGGTTCATGAAAATGGATATGTGTAAAAATAGGCAAAAAAAAAGCAGAACCCGCGAAGATCCTGCCTTTTAAATTCAAACAAACTATTTTTTATCAGACACAATCTTCACACGTACCGGCGATGGAACGACGGCGAAAGCGGCGGCGACGGTTGCTGGTCCTAAGGTGATATGAATTGCGGCTGATCATTATTCGAGTGAAGAACCGAATATTTTTTGCCAATGTCAATTGCCTGCATCGAATCAGATCGATTTTTCAAAGCTGCTTTCTGCCAGATCCATCGCTTTCCGAATGGTCATCCGCTGAAGGAGCGTGGCTTTGGCAAGTGGAATCGGCCGGATTCCAAACCGTGAGACAAGCCTCTCTGCCACTGCGGGATCCAAATACCCTTTCTTCCGTTTCTCTGCTTGCTTCTTTTTCAGGTCTTCCTGCTCCTGCTTCAGCTCCTCTTTCAACGTCAGATAGTTCTCCGGCACGCCGTTTTGCGGCGATGTTTCCACAAGAAACAGGGGAAACTCGGTGACCATGCACAGCGCATCGCGGTTCCGGTCGAGGTGATACTCCATCGAACTGCTGTGAAACAAGGCCGCCGTCTCCGGATCGCCCTTGTCCAGAAAGA
>SKUI01000083.1 GCA_007122185.1 Rhodothermia bacterium
CGACCCGGTCCTGCCCGCCCGCCTGCACGTGCTCCACGATCCGCCGAACGATGTTGCCATCCTTCAGGAAATGCTGTCCGAGTGATTTTTTTGGCCTGATATTCATGTTTTTGGTGGATGTGTTCCCAGACTGTTTTCACGGCGGCTGCCCGCTTTTGGGGACCGTGTCATTTCAACCGCCTGTGTGTCCTGTCGCCAGCCCGGTCATGTTCATTGCATGTGTTTAAAAACTTTTGATTCATTAGGTCACATAGAATATCCATGACCGGTTTTCATTATCCGCCTGTGAGTCCTGGCGCCAGCGCGGTCATGTTCATTTCATCATTTTTTTTCATAATTTGTCATTTTGATCCTTCCACGAATACTCCGGTACCTACATGGAAATAATGAACCCCTATCAGGTGGCGCACCAGTTCGGGTTGAAGACACTGGAAAAGACAGAAGAATACACCGGCTCGCGCGTCAGCATGAAGATAGGATTACCGAAGGAACGTTCCAAGGATGAGCGGCGGCTGGCGGTTACACCGGGTGGGGTTTCGGACCTGAAGGCCAACGGGCATGAAATTCATATTGAGGCAGGCGCGGGAGAGGACGCCCGTTTCACCGATCAGGAGTACTCGGATGCCGGAGCTACCATTGTCTGGTCCACCGAAGAGCTTTACAAGAAGTCCGAGATCATCCTGAAAGTGGCACCACCGGACGAAAGCGAGCACGAACTGCTTCAGCCCGACCAGACCATCATCTCCGCGCTGCATCTGGGCAACACCACCGAGGGCTATCTCAAGGAACTCATCCGCAAGAACATTACCGGAATCGGCTTTGAATTCATCAAGTCGCCCGACAACAGCTTCCCCATCGTGCGCATGATGCACGAGATCACCGGTTCCATGTCGGTCCAGATTGCGGCCCACTACCTTGAAAACAACCAGCAGGGCCACGGGATCCTGCTCGGTGGCATATCAGGGGTCCCGCCGGCTACGGTGGTTATCCTGGGCGCCGGAATCATTGCCGAATACGCCGCACGCACCGCCCTCGGGTACGGCGCTCAGGTGTTCGTGATGGATACCGACCTGGCGCAGCTGCGCCACCTCGAGAACTCCCTCGACCGGCGGATCATCACCGCCATGGCCACGCACCAGTTCATCTCCTCGGCGCTGAAAGTGGCCGATGTGGTGATCGGCGCAGCGATGGTGGAAGGGCACCGGTCCCCCTGCTGGGTTACCCGCTCCATGGTCCAGACCATGAAAGATGGCAGTGTTATTGTGGATGCGGTCATCGACCAGGGCGGCTGCATTGAGACCAGCAGGACCACCTCCCATTCCGATCCGGTATATATGGAGAACGGGGTGTTGCATTACTGCGTCCCGAACATCCCCTCCAATGTCGCCCGCACGGCCACCATCGCCCTGAACAACCTTCTGGTCCCTTTCCTGCTGGATATCGGCGACGCCGGCGGACTGCGCGAGGCGCTCTGGACCAACGTGAGCCTGCGCAACGGCACCTACGTCTATAAAAACCAGCTGACCAAAAAATCGCTCGCTCAGCTCTTTGACATGCCCTACCGCGATATCGAAATGCTGATCGCCAGCCGGATATGAGCCACAGATCTTTCCAATCCCAAAACTGAAATCAAAACGGAATCCAAAAAAATGAAACAAACCTATTTCTCTCTTCTGACCGTCACCACTCTGCTTGCTGCTTTCGCATGCGGTCCGACCCACGATTGCGACGTGCTGCCCGGGCCGATGAGCGAGCGGCACATCCTGGATCATGTCGAAGTTCTGGCATCCGATGAATTCGGCGGCCGCACGCCCGGCACCGTGTACGAAGAAATGACGGTGGCCTATGTCATCAGCCAGTTCGAAGAGCTTGGCGTAGAACCCGGCATGCCCGATGGCTCCTTCACCCAGGATGTACCCCTGATGGGCCAGAAGTCACATAATGTGAATGTCTCGCTTCACGCCGGCAACCAGCAGATCCCGCTGGCATACCAGGACGATGCCATGGCCTGGCCGGCGCATGCGCAGCGGTCGGTCGACGTGCGTGATGCCGAAATGATCTATGTCGGATACGGCATCGAGGCCCCGGAAGAGGACTGGGATGACTTTAAGGGAGCGGACGTATCCGGGAAGGTGCTTGTTTTTAAAAATTTCAACCCGGTCACCCATGAGGACCGGTTTGATGGCGGCAACCGCCTCTACTACGGGCGCTGGACCTACAAATTTGAGCAAGCCGTCGAAAAAGGCGCCCTTGGCGCGCTGATCATTCACACCGACGAAACGGCCGGATACGGCTGGGATGTCGTCCGCAACAGCTGGAGCAGGGAACGGCTCTTCGTTTTCGAGGATGAGGAACCTGCCACACAATTCAATGGCTGGCTGACCCACGACCGCAGCCGCGAGCTGTTTGAAATGGCCGGACTCAATCTGCAGGATATGCTTGACGCCGCCGAAAGCCCGTATTTTGAGCCTATTCCCCTCACAGGGGTACGCATTGATGCGTCCATGGATGCCGTATACCGCGATATCGCCGGACAGAACGTGGTTGGCAAAATCACAGGGTCAGATCCGGAACTGACAGAGGAATCCGTTGTTTTCTCCGCACACCATGACCATCTCGGCATTGGAGATCCGGTGGATGGCGACTCCATCTTCAACGGTGCCTGGGACAACGCCAGCGGCGTGAGCCTGATGCTCAATCTGGCGCGGCTCTACCAGATGGAGCCGGAAGAGATCCGTCGCACCCTCTATTTTGTTTCGGTGACTGCCGAAGAATCCGGTCTGCTGGGCTCCCGCTACTTCGCCGAAAATCCGCCTGTGCACGCCGGCAAGATTTCCGCCAATATCAACCTCGATGCCACCAATATCTTCGGTGAAACGAAAGATTTTGTAGCTGTCGGTTACGGCAGGTCGGACATCGACGAAATTCTTGCCGAAGAAGCCGAACGGCTCGGCCGGATCGTCAAACCGGATCCGCGTCCGGAACAGGGGATTTACTACCGCTCTGACCACTTCTCCTTCGCCCGGGTCGGCATACCTGCACTATACCCCAACCCCGGTACCCAGTTCGTAGACAAGCCGGACAATTACAACGAACAGGTGGCTGAATTCCGCAACAAGATATACCATACCGTTCATGATCGTATTCATGACTGGTGGGACCTGTCCGGTGCGGTGGCGGATCTGAAGCTGATATACCGAGTCGCCCTGCGCATAGCAAACGCTGATGAAATGCGGCAGTGGACACCCGGTGACGAGTTTGAGGAAGCGCGGAGACGGGCGCTGGAAGAAGCGTCACAGCTTTGAGCAACGTATGCGATAGCAAAGCAAGCGGCAGCAATGCATGCGGCAGCAATGCAAGCGGCAGCAGTGCAAGCGGCAGCAATGCAAGCGGCAGCAGTGCAAGCGGCAGCAGTGCAAGCGGCAGCAGTGCAAGCGGCAGCAGTGCAAACAGCGCCAACGTAAGCAACAGCAACGCAATCGGCAGCAACGCTTGAAAAGACAACCATGGCAAGCAGGAAAGAGTTAAGCGAGCAGAATTTCCGGAGGATCAGCTGGATCAATATCCTGCTGACTCCTCCGCTCTTCATACTGTTCGCCTGGCCCTATGCGATCATCGGACTGTGGTTTGATTTCCCCGAATTCTGGCTGTATGCGGGAACTTTTCTGTTCGCCTTCCCGCTAACACTCACGATATTGCACGGGCACGTCACTATCGCCCTCGGGGCACTGCAACGGTCGCAATATTACGAATGGCTGGTCCTGCGGCGTTGGGGCTTCGGATTCTGGATCCGCCCGTTCTATTTCTCGACCCGTTTCCGTTTAATTCTTTTAATTATTAGCTTAGTGATATTGATCGCAGGTGTTATCGTGTGATTCATTCCATTTTACATGTACCCAAACCAAAACAATTCAGCCATGAGTAAAGATAATTCAATCAGCAGAAAAGCATTTTTAGGAAAACTTTCAATGCTTGGTCTTGCCGGCGCCGGCGCCGGTGTATTCCTGAAAGGATGCGGCAATGGTGAGGAAGCCACGGAAGCTGCCGACCCTTGTGCCGATCTTTCCGGTCTCAGTGAAAGTGATATCCAGCTTCGCGAGACATTGCAATATGTTGCTGAAACGCCAAATCCGGAAGAGCGCTGCGACAACTGCGAGTACTGGATTGATGACCAGCACGGGCCGCAATGCGGTGGCTGCACCCTGTTTGCCGGGCCGGTCCATCCTGGTGGATGGTGCGTCTCATGGGTTCCGCAGTCCTGATATGGTACGCAGCTTCCCGCAGTATCTGAATCCTTGAGTTTCAGGGAACCGGGTTTCTGCTGTAAATAATCTGTAAAAGCCTGTTGCGACAATGCGAGTAGTTGCAGCAGGCTTTTTTGATTGGCATACCAACGGCTGACGATGGCCGCTAACGGCTTGAGAAAAAACGGGAGCGCTTCATGGATTTCTGCATGCGTTTACTGAGAAACTTTCTGCGTCCCTCTGATGGCTTTCCGTCGTTGTAATACTTCCAGAACCTTTTCTCAGATTCCAGGGTACCGATAAGTATGATTTTCTGCACTTTATTGAGTACAAAATCAGGTTCCGGCTGCAGGATGATCTCTCCGTTTTTTTCCACCCCAACAATAGTGCATCCCGTGCGGTCGCGAAGTTGAAGATCGCTGATCCGCTTGCCGCACATTTTATCGGGCATGTCCACCTTGAAAATGTTCAGCCCCTCCGCCAACATGACCATTTCTCCGCTTTGAAGGTAATTGAAAATGGCATTGGCTCCCATGGTGGAATAGGACAGGCTGAAATCGGCGCCGGCGCGACGCAAGGTATGCAGGTTACGGTCCAGTGTTGCGCGGGAGATGATCTGGATTTCGGGACGAAGCCGGCGGCAGTAAAGCGTCAGATATATATTGGTGTCGTCTTCGTTCGGTGTGATGATCACGGTGTGCGCATCATC
>SKUI01000009.1 GCA_007122185.1 Rhodothermia bacterium
GGAGCGCAAGCGCATCCACCCGTTCCAGCTCTTTTTCGGTGGCAAAGATGTCGGGGTAGACCATACCGGAGTCGACACGCATCCCGGTCGCATCCACCTCCTCGAAACCGTTGAAGGTGGACAGGTCTCCCAGCTCGTTGACGGTCCCGCGCTTGTAGAAGTCCGTTGCGCCGTTGATGTTCACTTCCACGCGGTTGACGGCCAGGTCGAGCTGGAACGCGTATTCCCGGAACGGTACGGTCAGGTTGCGGAAAATGATGCTGTGCAGCCGCAGGCGGTTCGGCGGGATGGCCTCGTACTGCTCAACGGTGTAGTTTCCGTATTCCCCGCCGGCGATGGAGCGGAATGACTCGAGCAGCAGCAGATAGTTCATTTTGCGGATGTACTGCTTTTCGGGGTCGCCTTTCAGTCCGCCGCTTTCCACCAGGATGGTGCTGGTGCCCCATTTCTGGATGTTGTCGCCGAAAGCGCGGGGTTCGAACGCGTCGGAGTAGGTGGCAATGTGGCCCGGGATGAACTCCTGGAGCATTTGGTCGAGCCGGGCGATCAGACGCATGCTGCGCTCCCGGACCGGGTTGATGCTGCGCTCTTCGTCAAATGCCGGTGCCAGGAAAGCGATGACGGTGCTTTTGGGTGTACTGCCGGCCGAATAGCGGATGCTCTGGTCGTGCAGATTGAAGCCGAAATCGGCATCGGTCTCTTCGCGGAGCCGCTTGAGGATCTGCGACTCGGGGGCCTGAAGCTGCAGGGCATCGCGGTTCATGTCAATGCCAAAAGCCGTGCGCCGCTGGTACCGTTCGCTGCCGTCGGGATTCAGCATGGGAACGGCGTGGATGGTGATCTTCTCCAGGATTTCGGCGCGTACATCGTTGAACGCGTCATCGGCCGTGAGGAAATGGAAGATGTCGAACAGCGCCATGGTGGCCGTTGGCTCGTTGCCGTGCATCTGCGACCAGAGCAGCACCTGGATGTCGCCGGTCCCCATGGTCAGGCGGAAGATCTCCCTTCCCTCGGTCGAATATCCTTCCTGCACAAGAGTGATATCGGGGTGTCCGCCAAGTTTCCGGATCAGCGGGACGATGTCGTGATGCTTGAACCGCCGGTGGTTCAGGGACGGTTCGCGGTAGGTGTCGTAGGTATCGTAAAGAAGCCGGGCAAACGAGGGGGATGTGTCGTCGGGGCCGGATGAGGCTCCATCCGCACGGGAATCTGTTGTCATGGCAAAGAACAGTAATGTGATAAGGAATAAGTATGGCAACCGGTTGCCGGAAAGGAACTGCCTGTTCATCGGTGTCCGTGTGATGTTGGTGATAAGAAATATACCTTGAGACCCGCAAATATGACTTGCCATCCAGAAAAAGTAACACATGACTGTCCCTCAGCAAGTAACATGCTGATCATCAAAAAAGATATCTGCCGCTGGATAAATATATTGAATGAACGATCTGTTCCAAAATTCAGGTTGTGGCAACTATTCGAAAAAATCCATTATTTTGAGTTTATGACGGATGCAGAACAGATTCAGGTTTTTCTTGCCTGACTATCACTGAATTCAACAGACGATCCTAATCCCCGCCCTACTCACACCATGACGCAACTATCTATCCCAAAGCATCCCGTACCGAACCTGTTTTCCAAATTCACTACCGGCAGCCGGTTTGCATGCCAGGTTGGCCTGGTCCTGCTTATCTCACTGATACCGGCAGCGGGATTTGGCGGGACGGGCACACCGGAGTATCTACCCGGAAAAATCATCGTCAAACTGGAGGATGAGAGTGTTTACTTCCGGAAACTTGAAGAATCCGGCACGAACAAAAGCCGCAACGGAACCGGACAGAGTGCGGGTCAGGGTGCCGGGCAGCACACAGGCCAGGGTGCAGGCCTTGATCCGGCATCCGGTCCGGCTGCCATACTCTCAGCGCACATGGAGACTTTCGGCCTCTCCTCCATGAAACCGGTCTTTCGTCAGGGAACCTCCCGGGAAATCATGCGCTACAAACGGGCCGGCAGCGACCCCGAACTGTTGCAGGAACTTGCCGCCGGCCTGGAACGCACCTATTTCATACGCTATACCTCGGCCGACGATCCGCTGGAACTGTCCCGCGAAATCCGGAAACTGCCCGGCGTCATCTACGCAGAACCGCACTATGTGCATGAAATCACCGAAGAATTCAGACCAAACGACCCCCTGATAGGCCTGGATGACTACGATTACTTCGCTTTCCAGAATTTCTACAGGGCATGGGCCGTATCGCAGGGATCAACGGACGTGGTCATCGCCATCGTGGACAGCGGTGTCTACTATGACCATCCCGACCTCATCAACAAACTTTGGCGTAATCCGGAGCCGGGCCGCGCCGACTCCTACTTCCCCACCTGGGAAATCCAAAATGACACCATCGGGTGGAATTTCTGGGAAAGCGGGGATGTGTTTGCCGGTGAACCGCCGGTCCAGAACGGAAACCCGGTCGGAAACTACTCAACACACGGAACCCACGTTGCCGGCACGGCGGCGGCCGAAACCGACAATGGCATTGGAGTAGCCGGAACCGGGTTCCATGCCACATTCATGCCCATTAAAACTGGCGGTACGCGCGAGTATCCGCGAAATATCGCGTATGGATACCCGGGAATCCTCTACGCCGCTGTCAATGACGCCGATATCATCAACTGCAGCTTTGGCGGCACCAACTTCTCCGAGTTCGGCCAGGATGTGGTCGCGTATGCAACCGCATCCGGATCTCTTGTGGTGGCTGCCGCCGGTAACAACGGCAGCGATGTCCTGTTCTACCCCGCCGCCTTTGATGATGTGCTCACTGTGGGATCCGTGAACCGCGACTTAAACAATGTGATCTCGCAGTTCTCAAACTACGGCTACTATGTGGATGTGTTTGCAACCGGCGAACGTATTGCCAGCACCTTTTTTAGATTTATCGAAGAGGAAAACCGGTGGGAGCCGCAATACGGGTTGAGCACCGGCACATCCATGGCCGCTCCGATCGTCAGCGGCCTGGCGGCACTGATCAAAGCGGACAACCCGGACTGGTCACCGCAGCGCATCGCCGGCCAGATCCGCACCAATGCCAATCCCATCAATAACATCAACCCCGATAAAATTTACGACAACAAACTGGGTATGGGACTGATCGATGCCTATGCCGCCCTGGTGAATATCAAACCCGGGCTGCGGATCACCGACTATACCTTCGAAACCGACGACGGAGGAAAAATCAACCTTGGCCAAAAGGGCAATCTGATTCTGGAGGGCATCAATTACGGTGCGCGCACATCCGCATCCACCCTGACACTGGAAGTGCTGCAGGAAGGCATCAACATCGATCCGGCAACCCGCACTACAAGTGCCATCAATACCGGCCAGGAATTCACTGTTACATTCGACATCGACATTTCACTTGATTATCGGCTTGATGAAATTCCGCTTTTCCGGCTGGATCTCTCCGAACTGGCAAGCGACTACAACGATTTCCACATGATCGAGTACGAACGGCTGATGTTTGACATCATCGATATCAATACCATCACCACCTCTTTTTCCTCGGACGGGACCATCGGATATCTTGATGCGCTGTCCGCTTACGGCGGAGTCGGTTTCCTGCCAGGCGACTACGCCAATGTGCTTTTCGAGGGCGGACTGATGATTTCAGCTGTGGGCGATTACGATTTCCTCTCCGACCCGGCCAAAGTTGTGGTCGACCAGGTGCGTAAAACAGATAACATAAACCGGGACTTCCTTCCCCTTGAAAACTACCGGTTTGAAGCTGCGCCATCAGTGTCCGATCTGGACGGAAACGCCGTGTTCAAATCCACCGAACATCCCCTTGCGAGAGATCTACGGGTTAAGATGGAAACGTACGCCTTTGATCAACCGGGCCTGGATCAGGCCGTTATTGTGGTCTACGAGCTTATTAACGCCGGCCTGAACACCTACCATGATCTTTATCTTGGGCTGTTCAATGACTGGGATATTCGCGATGCCGGCAACAACAATACGGGATATGTCCCGGGGGACAGTCTCATCTATGCTTACGCTCCGGGCGGCGGCCCCTATGTGACTTCCGCCCATCTGGGTGCTGTTGGAAGCGCATTTGCCATTGACAACACATCCCCCATGTCCCTTGATGCTGCCCACTCACGAGAGGACAGCCTCCGTTTCGGCATCTACTACCGGCCGGACCAGGCCAATTTCGATGGATTCACGAAAGAGGAAAAACGTTTGTCACTCACTGCCGGCACCGAACGCACCACCATATCCGGCACCGACATTTCCCTGGTGACGTCCACCGGACCATTTACCATACATCCCTACGCCAGTGTGCACACAGGGTTTGTCTATGCATGGGGCGAAACGGTAAACGAGTTGCGCCAGCAGGTAGCGGCGGCCCGGGATCTGGATTTCAGGATCAGTCCGCCCGGCGAATACCTTCACACACAGGAACTGGCTGACAGAGCCACCATTTACCAGAATTTCCCCAATCCGTTCAACTCATCCACCATCATCGAGTTTCACCTTGGGGAACCGGGTCCGGCCGAGGTTACCGTGTACGATATTCTCGGACGGCGCGTGGCCACGCTGTTCGACGGTGTTGCCGACCCCAGGGTCCAGTTCGTGACCTTTGACGCTGCGCAACTGGCCAGCGGGGTATATATCGCCGTGCTTCGGGCAGAAGGACGCACCGACACCATGAAAATGGCAGTGGTGCGCTAGTGCCATGCCAGGTCCTTTGGGCCAGGCCGGTCAGGACTGCTGCCTTTCAAACGCCTCCGATTCTTCGCGGATGCGTCCGGCATCCTCCAGGCGCGCACTGCGCCGTTTTTCGGCATCTCTGTACCGTGTTTTCTGCTCATCGGTTTCCGGGATGACCTCCGGCACCGGAAGTGTGTTGCCTTGCTTATCGACAGCCACAAA
>SKUI01000146.1 GCA_007122185.1 Rhodothermia bacterium
AGCTTGTCTCCTTCTACGCTCCATCCGTCAAGGGACGTGAGTTCTTTTTCGATTTCTGCTGGCTGGAGTGCTTTCATTGTGATTCCTTTTTTGTATTGGTGTTACGAATTGCATCTTTCGTCCCGGATTCACGGACGTCACCGGTTGCATCAGTGACGCCGGTTCCTTTTTTTGCAGCGACAGGGGTTACACCAACCGAAACATCGGCGTCCCCGTCTGCCATATCCATTGCGTCTGCAAGATGCGGGGTGATGTCGAAAAGCTTCAGGGCCCATGATGGCAACTGTTCCCCGGCGGCATTGCCGGCAATCATATCGGCCCTGGTTTGGGTATCCTCAAGCATCCAGGTGACCTGGGCTTCGGAGTATCTGGTAAAGTCTGTCGGACGGATTCCAATCCACACGATGAAGATCATAATGGGTACGAGCAGTCCGATCTCACGGGCATTGATATCTTTCAGTTTTTTGTTTTCTTCGTGGGTAACGGGCCCGAACATCACTCGCTGGAACATCCAGAGCATGTAACCGGCGGCCAGGATAACCCCCACGGCGGCCAGGACTGCGTACCATGGTGAGCCAAGCACTCCGGAGTTGAATGTACCGACCAGGATGAGGAATTCCCCGACGAACCCGTTAAGGCCGGGCAATCCAATGGATGCCAGCGTGGCGATCATGAACATCACGGTGAGGACGGGCATCATTTTTGCCACCCCGCCGAAATCGGAGATCAGGCGGCTGTGCCGGCGTTCGTAGAGCATGCCGACAATGATAAAGAGAGCCCCGGTGGAGAGGCCGTGGTTGACCATCTGGATGATCGCTCCCTGGGCGCCGGTTGTGTTGAATGCGAACATCCCGAGAACGACAAATCCGAGGTGACTGATCGAGGAATAGGCCACCAGCTTTTTCACATCCTTTTGTACCATCGCCACAAGTGCGCCATAAATGATACCGATGACACCGAGGACTGCGAACATGGGTGCGAATGCGATGGCGGCATTGGGGAAAAGGGGGATGAGGTACCGCAGCACGGCATAGGTTCCCATTTTAAGAGCGATGGCGGCGAGCACCACGGATCCGGCGGTGGGTGCTTCCGTGTGCGCCAGGGGAAGCCAGCTGTGGAACGGGAATATCGGTATCTTGATGCAGAATGCGAAGCCGAAGGTCAGGAACAGCCAGGTTTGCTCAACCAGTCCGAGCTGGAATTCCGGGCTGGTGATAATCCGCCAGTCGGTGGTGAAGATTCCGTCATTGACCATGTTGCCGGCAGCGAATCCCACATAGATCAGGGCCACGAGCATCAGCAGCCATCCGACCAGGGTGTAGATGAAGAACTTGACGGTGGCGTAAATCCTGTCCTCCCCGCCCCAGATTCCGATCAGGAAGAACATGGGGATCTGTGTGAGCTCGAAAAAAATGTAGAACATGAACAGGTCCAGAGCGGCAAACACGCCGAGAGATCCGGTCTGAAGAATGAGCAGCATGGAGTAGAAGCCGGCCACGTGTTTCCTGATCGATGTCCACGAGGAGAGCACGACAATGGGTGCCATAAACGTGGTGAGCATGAACAGGAGCACGCTCAGCCCGTCCAGTCCCACCATGTATTTGACGTCCCAGTCGCCCATGAACGGTTCTCCGACCGTTAGGTACTGAGCTGTTCCGGTGGATGTGATATCGAACTGGAGCAGCAGCGGAATCGAGAGCACGAATGTTGCTGTAGTGACGAGGAGGCTGGTCCATCGCACCCAATCATCCTGCCTGATGAACAGCAGGAGCAGGGCTCCGAAAAGCGGCAGATAGATGACGATATTTAGCAGTAATTCCATCGGAAATGTGTGATGTTTATCGGAACAGCAGCATGAATATGACCAGGATCACCCCGAGGACGATTCCGTATGCGTAGGACTGGATAAGTCCGGTTTGGAAGTAGCGGACCACACCGCCGGCAAAGCGGACTATCGCAGCCACGAAATTGACAAAGCCGTCGATCCCTTTCATATCGAAAACAGCCAGGACGCGTTCGGAGAGGCGCACGGTTGGACGGACGATTCCGCCTTCGTAGATCTCATCGATCTTGTATTTTTCGCTCCACACCTG
The DNA here is from genome assembly GCA_007122185.1 of Rhodothermia bacterium. Next base: position 2,094 of record SKUI01000146.1, read on the forward strand.
GTAGAGGGCGCCGAACCGTTCTGAAATCCGGGCATCGGATGCTTCCAGCTGGTCGCCTTCAAACAGGCGATAGGCAAAAATTAATCCGAATGCAGCCACCAGGACCGATCCGAAGAGCAGAAACCATTCCACCAGTTTGCCGAGGGTCAGTTCCGCATCCATCGTGGTTTTATCGAGCCAGTTGGACAGCAGGTTGACATCGGCCGTGCCGGTGAATGTAGCCACCACGAAGTTCGGAATGCCGATGAAGCCGCCCACGATCGAGAGGCCGGCCAGCACCCACAGCACGGAAGTCATGGTGAACGGGCTTTCGTGAAGGTGCTTTTCGGCACCTTTGGCTTCGGCCACCTTTTGAGGCAGGCGGAATTCCCCGTGGAAGGTGCCCAGGGTGAGCCGGAACATGTAGAAAGCGGTCATGAAGGCGGTGACAAGGGCCATGGCCCAGAGTCCGATATAGACCGCGCCATAGGTACCCATGCCGGCGTTGAACGTCATCACAAGGATCTCGTCCTTGGAGAAGAAACCGGCCAGCGGCGGAATACCGGCAATGGCGATGGTGGCAATCAGGAACGTCTTGTAGGTATCCGGCAGGTATTTGCGGAGCCCGCCCATGTTGCGCATATCCTGAGGATCAAAATGCACATGTTTGCCTTCGTCATGCAGTTTGTGCTCGACGTGATGCATGGCATGGATCACGGAGCCGGAGCCAAGAAAGAGGCAGGCCTTGAAGAACGCGTGCGTGACCACATGGAACATGGCGGCGACGTAAGCGCCGGATCCGAGGGCAAGGAACATGAACCCGAGCTGGGAAACGGTGGAGTAGGCCAGAACAGCTTTGATGTCGTACTTGGTCAGGGCGATGGTTGCCGCGATGATTGCAGTAAACGCGCCGATAACGGCCACAAGAAGCATCAGTTCCGGGGACTGCATGAAAAACGGCGATAACCGTGAAATGACATAAATGCCGGAGGTGACCATGGTGGCGGCGTGGATGAGCGCCGAGACGGGTGTCGGTCCGGCCATGGCATCAGGCAGCCAGACGAACAGCGGAATCTGCGCGCTTTTTCCCGTGGCGCCGATCAGGATCAGTGCGCCGATCAGGAAGACCTGGTCTGTCGTGAACAGTGCGGTTCCGGCCAGAATATCCTCAAAACGCAGGGATCCGACAATCTGGAAGATCATGAACATGGCGATGAGGAAAGCGAAATCACCCACCCGGTTGTACAGGAATGCCTTTTTGGCGGCGTCGGATTTGGCCATGTCGGAATACCAGAACCCGATAAGCAGATAGGAACAGAGCCCAACCCCTTCCCAGCCGAGGAAAAGAAGGAGCATATTGTCGGCCAGCACCAGGTTGAGCATGGTAAAGATGAACAGGTTCATGAAAGCAAAGAACTTCCAGAAGCCCTCATCACCGGACATGTAGCCAATGGCGTAGAAATGGATAAGTGCGCCCACGCCGGTGACCACAAGGGTCATGAGCAGCGAGAGCTGGTCGAGACGATACCCGATATCGGTGGTGAAATTACCCGCTTCAATCCAGGTAAACAAGCTGATGGTAGCGGCTTCGCTGTCGGCGGACATCATGATGAAAAGCCAGAGTGCAAGGAGGAACGGGATGAAGACGGCCAGGGTTGCCACACCGCCAATCAGGTTCTTCTGCTCCCGGAAAGCCCCGGATGAAAGTCCGAGCAACCCGTTGAACAGGAAGCCGGCCAAAGGTATCAGAACGATCCAGGGTACGAGATGAACGTATGCGTCCATGAAGGTAAGCTATTTCCGGTTTTGGTTGTTGGGAACCATGTGTTTCTCCTGCCCTACCATCGAAGCAGGTTTATTTTGGTCACATCGACCGTCAGGTTGTTTCTGTAAATGGCAATAATGATAGCCAGTCCCACTGCTGCTTCCGCAGCGGCCACGCAGAGTGCGAAAAAGACCAGGATCTGTCCGTGCACATCACCAAGCTGGGCGCTGAACGAGACCAGTGTCAGGTTTACGGAGTTGAGCATAAGTTCGGCGCACATGAAGATCACGATGGCGTTTTTTCTCGTCAGCACACCGATGACCCCGATGGTGAACAGGACTGCCGACAATCCGAGATACCAATCCATTTCCATTATTTATCTACCTTACCGCTGATGTTACGTTGCGCGAGCAACAGGGCGCCTACCACAGCGGCGGTCAGCAGTATGGCTGTGACCAGGACCGGCAACAGATAGACGGTGAATAGTGCATCGCCAATGGTTTCGACAGTACCGACGCGCTCCATTTCCGGGTGGATTTGCGGAAGGGTGCCGGTAACACTGGCTATGGCATAGAGCAGCTGGGAAAGCACAATGACACCCAGGAAAAAGCCAACGGCATACCTGATGCTGAATTTGCTGAGCATCTGTTCCTCATCAGAAAGGTTAAGGAGCATGATCACAAACAGGAATAGCACCATGATGGCACCTCCGTAAACCAGAACCTGTACTACCGCAAGGAACTGGGCCTTGAGCAGCAGAAAGATTCCGGCAACCGATATCAGGTTAAGGACCAGGAACAGTGCGCTGTTGACCGTATCCCGGCTGGTGATCATGCCAACGGCGGCTGCTACGGCCAGTGTTGCGAAGAGGATAAAGATGTAAGTCTCCATGAAGTTGGCACAGTGTGAAAAATGAGCATCAAGGTACCTAAAAAACTTTGTCTCTTCAACTATTTCTGCTATGTTTGCAGAAAATCGGAATCACGAAAAATCGAAATGGCACACTTGCCCAGGGTTTGGAAAACCATGGTAAAATTGTGACTGTTTTTTTTATTAAATTCGTGCGGGAATTTAAG
>SKUI01000041.1 GCA_007122185.1 Rhodothermia bacterium
CATCCTCTTTTTGCCGCTGCTGGCGGTTTCCGGCCATTCGGAGACGGCTTCAACATCCACCTTTCCGGGAGTGTCGTCGGAATACATGGCCTACTTTACAGTCCCGGGAGTGGCTCCAGCAGCCATGAACACGCCTGCAGCCCGGGCAGGAAGTGCAACGCCCTCGCTGCTGATGGATGACAATTTCATTCGTGATGCGCGTGCCGCCATCGAATATCTGTACAACCGGGATCTGGAAACATCCCTTGAAAAACTCTCGGAATGGCGACGGGCCTACCCCGAACATCCGGTGTGGCCACTCTGGAAAGCGCTGGATACCTGGTGGCCCATTCTGATTGACCTCGAAAACACCACATATGACGAACTTTTTCTTGCTGAGGCCGATAAGGTTTTAGATGCCTGCGAGGTAATCCTGGACTCGGATTCCAACCACATGGATGCCCTTGTAGTGCGATCCGTCATCAATGGCCAGATTGCACGCTACTACTCCAATCGCTATCGCTGGTACCGCAGTTTTCTGCACGGCCGCAGGGCGTTGCGCGACTTTTTCCGCATCGAGGAAGAACATCCGCATTTGCCGGACATACAATTCGGCCTGGGCATGTACCGCTATTTTACCGCATTCCTTGTGGAAGAATATGCCATTGCCCGGACTCTCAGCTGGATGCTGCCCTCCGGCGATCGGCAGGAAGGCTTGTCCCGGCTGGCCGAGGCGGCTGACAGCAGTATCTTCGTGGAACCGGAAGCCACCTATTTCCTGGGACATATCTACCTTCACTTCGAAAAAGAGCCCGACAAGGCGCTGGGATATCTGCGCGACCTGTATCATCGCTACCCGGATAACAGCTATTACCGCCGTCTCTACATCCGGTCGCTCTACCGGCTCAATCTTTCCAATGAGGCGCTCGCAGCCATCAATGAGAGTCTTGACCACCCGATGGATCGGGAATCACACGAATCGCAGACGATGCGGGAAGATCTTTTTGCCATTCGCGGACTCATCCGATACTACCATCAGGCGGATTACGAGGGGGCGAAGAACGATTTTCTCAAGGCCCTGTCCCATGCGGAAAAACTTACTCCGTTTGCCGGGCGAAGCAACCTGATCCTCTCCCTTTACTACCTGGGAGAACTCAATATCCGTGAAGACAACCGGGACCTGGCCCGTTTTTATTACAACAGGGCCGCGACTCCCGACATCGATCATCCTCATGTAAAAAAAGCACGTGAGGCACTCAGGATTCACCGCCTGGACTGATTTTACAGCACCCCTACAGAAACAGACAATGACCGATCCAGGATCCAGCAAACAGATTCATACCACCGGAAGTGATGAGGGAATTCTTCTGCCGGTGACTGTTGTGCAGCGAAAGCGGCAGCGGACGATGCGGATCCGCGTCAAGGATGACACCATCATCGTTTCCGGTCCGGCCAGCGTCTCAAGGCGCCGGCTGCTGCAATTCGCCGAGGAGAAACGCGCCTGGATCCGCAGCGCGTGTCTGCGCAGACAGGAAAAAGTGCAAAGGCTTGCGCAAAAAAGGGAGCAGGCGCAAGGCACCCTGCTTTTACGGGGGCAGCGGGTGAATGTTTACGATTTTCCTGTACCCGGCCTCCGTAAACCGACCCTTGAGGAACACGAGCACGCCATCGTTTACCGCTATAATCCGCTCGATCATCTGCCCGGGGATGCGATCCCTTCCGAAAATGCGGGGGGGATTCAGAACAGCTTTTTTACTCCACATCCCGAAATCGACCTTGTCCATGATTTTTACCGCCGCCTGGCAAAAAAAGAACTTGCCGAAAAATTTCGTTTCTGGTCTGAGCAGCTGCCTTTTACTCCCACGCGGCTTTCCATACGGAATCAGCGGACCAAATGGGGAAGCTGCTCATCGAGGGGCACCATTTCGCTGAACTGGCGGCTTGTCAAATGCCCGCCGTCCATCATGGACTATATCATCATCCACGAACTTTGCCATCTGCGCCACTTCAACCACGGCAGGGCTTTTTGGGATACGGTCCGGCAGTATTACCCCGCGGTCCGGGAAGCAAAACAGTGGATCAGGAATAATTCGGAGGAGATCTTCGCTGATTTCTGAAGGCAGGTAGCAGGACAGCCGCGGAAAAGAGCAGGGTGGAAAAGGTTGGACCGGTCTGGCAAATAATCTTTCGAATGCTGTCGGCCTGTCAAACGCTGCCCGGTCATCAACCGCTCTCAAATTATCAACTGCTGTCAAATTATCAACTGTTGTCAAAAGCCGTTGACGTGCCTGACACCGTTTGTAACCTTCTTTTCCTGGTCAAAAACCAGCAAGCACTCCTTCGGGTCGTCTATCCTCAAAGTGAAAAGCCGGGCCGGCGGCATGTTCAAAAAGACGATTTTTTCGTCGGAACAACACTGGCGCACAAGTTGCTTTTCAAACCGGTTCCGGAAATGATTGAAGTTCACATACTTGTAGTAGATGATGTGCGAACCTGGTTTGCACAGGGAGAGCTTGTGCTTCCACATTTTCAGTGTCACCGAACGCGGCATCTGCTCATAAGGCAGGCTTGAGATGACAAAATCATACGTGCGTTGCGGCCGGAACTTCAGAAAATCATCATGATGGAGACGAACATCCCCGTTAAACCGGAACTTGCGATGGAGAATGTTGTAGAAATAGCTGTTAAGCTCCACCACATCAAAGTGGTCTTCTTTCCTAAGATTGGGAAAGATATGTTCCGTGAAAGTACCGGTTCCCGGACCCAGTTCCAGAAGATTCAGCGGCTCCCTTTGCCGTTTTTTAAGTTCATTGACCACCTGGCGCACCGCGTCCCTTGCCAGATACCTGGAGCTGGGCATCACCGCTCCTGTTTTTTTCCAGTCGCGGATAAAATGGATAATGTGTTGGTGTAGCAAGCGAAAGAGTGTCGGTTGCCTGTTGAAAGGTATATCGGATTTCAATCCGGAACAGATCGAAATTATTGCAGGTACTCATGATAACAAATTTGCCGGTTATCTGCACAGCCCTGTTACATCACCCTTAAAACACATATTTTATTATTCTACAGCTATCCACTACACCAACCGGTACATTTTCCATGATAAAAAAAGAAGAAAAAAAGGAACGATTCGAATTTGAACATGCTTTAGGAAGGTTGTCAGAGGTGCTGAAAGAGCTTGAATCCGATGAGGTTCCTCTTGACAGAGCAATCGCCCTGTATGAGGAGGGCATGAACTTATCCAAAATGTGTTCAAAGAAACTGGAAGAAGCCGAGCTTCGCATCGAGCAGGTTACCAGAAAAGAAAAACAGTAATGGAAAAAAAACCGGCGGTACCTGGCCCGCTTTTGGCCGCAATCAACAGTCCCGAGGATCTCAAAAAGCTCTCACACGAGGATCTACCCAAGATATGTGAGGAACTGCGGGATTACATCATCGACATCGTATCCATACACGGTGGTCATTTCGGTGCCAGTCTGGGTGTCGTCGAACTTACAACGGCGCTTCACTATGTCTACAACACCCCGGACGACTTGCTCGTATGGGATGTCGGACATCAGGCATACGGACATAAAATCCTTACCGGGCGGCGCGATAATTTCCATACCAACAGGAAGTATGAGGGGCTTTCCGGTTTTCCGAAACGCACGGAAAGTTCTTACGACACTTTCGGGGTGGGACACTCCAGTACGTCCATTTCGGCGGGACTCGGCATGTCGGTCGCCCGGGACCTCCTCAAAAAGGACCAGCAGGTAGTGGCTGTCATCGGTGACGGCGCCATGACGGCCGGTCTCGCATTCGAGGGCCTGAACAACGCAGGAGTCCAGAACAGCGACATCCTCGTGATCCTGAACGACAACCGGATGTCCATTGACCCCAACGTCGGCGCGCTTAACGAATACCTGGCTGATATCACCACGTCACAGACCTTCCATAAAATAAGGGACGATCTCTACGATATGCTCGGCTACTTCCGCGGTGCCGGCGACAAAATGCGGAAAATGGCCTCGCGACTTGAAGCGGCCCTCACCAGCGCACTCACGCCCGGATCCCTGTTCAGGTCACTTGGGTTCAAATACTATGGTCCGGTGGATGGACATAACGTTAAAAGCCTCACCCGTCAGCTGAGCGACCTGAAAAAAGTTGGCGGACCCAAACTGCTCCACATCGTGACCGTAAAGGGCAAGGGTTTTGCCCCGGCCGAACGCGACCAGGTGAAATGGCACGCATCCGGAAGTCCCTTCGACAAGGTAACCGGCAATTCCCTCGCTGTAAAAACAGACATAAAGCCCATCCCCAAGTATCAGGACGTCTTTGCGAAAACACTGATCGACCTGGCCAAAAACAACCCCAAACTGGTGGGTATCACGGCCGCCATGCCCAGCGGTACCAGTATGCTCAAAATGATGGAAGAGCTCCCAGAGCGGTCATTTGATGTCGGAATTGCCGAACAGCACGCCGTTACGTTTGCGGCCGGACTCGCAACCCAGGGTATCAAGCCGTTCGTGGCCATCTACTCCACCTTCCTGCAGCGTGGATACGATCAGATCGTGCACGATGTCGCCATCCAGAATCTCCCGGTCGTATTCTGCATGGACCGGGCAGGGGTGGCCGGCGCCGACGGTCCCACCCACCACGGACTCTATGACATCGCCTACATGCGCTGCCTTCCCAACATGGTCGTGGCCGCTCCCATGGACGAGGGCGATCTGCGCAACATGTTGTACACCGCATCGCGTTTCGACGACGCCGCATTCGCCATCCGCTATCCACGCGGTGAAACAACCGGCATGGCACCCAGCGATGAATACAAATACATCACCCCCGGAACCGGACGTGTCATCGCGGAGGGCAGTGACATCGCCATCCTGAGCTACGGAACCATCGGCAAGTATGCAGATGAAGCCCGGGAAGAACTC
>SKUI01000181.1 GCA_007122185.1 Rhodothermia bacterium
GCCTGCTCTCGATCCTGCCGTTGCCGCATGTCTACGAGTGCACCATCGGGATGGTGATGCCGCTCATGATCGGGGCGGCCATCTATTACGTCGACAAGCCACCAACGGCCCCGGTGCTGCTTCCCGCACTGCAGCAGGTGCGACCGACGGTGATGCTGGCAGTGCCGCTCATCATCGAGAAGATGTACAAGGGCCGCATCATGCCGGAAATCCAGAAAAAATGGGCCCTGCGAACGGCGTACAAAATTCCGGCCGTCCGCCGGATGATCAACCGCAAGGCGGGTAAAAAACTGCTGAAAACGTTCGGCGGCGAACTGCGAATGTTCCCGATCGGCGGCGCATCGATCGCGCCCGAGGTGGAGCGGTTCATGCGGGAGGCGGGATTCCCCTATGCCGTGGGATACGGTCTTACGGAGACCTCCCCGCTGGTGGCCGGATGCAGCGAGAAAAACACGCGGCTGTACTCGGTCGGCAAACCGGTACCGGAGGTTGAGGTCCGCATCGACTGCGAGCAGACCGGAGAGGAGCACGGCGGCGATCCGGCTTCCCGCAAAGCCCGCCATGGCAACGGGAAAGTGGGAGAAATCCTGGTCCGGGGACCGAATATCATGATGGGATATTATAACGATCCGGATCTGACCGCGCAGACCATCGACAGCGACGGCTGGTTGCGGACCGGCGACCTCGGCGAGTTCGACAACGACGGCTATCTCTACATTCGCGGCCGGCTCAAGAACATGATCCTGGGTCCGAGCGGCGAAAACATCTACCCCGAAGCCATCGAATCTGTGCTGCAGCGCTCCGAATATGTGCTGGAGTCGCTGGTCTACAAACAGGAAAACCGGCTGGTGGCCAGGGTGTACCTGAACTACGAGAAACTCGACGAGGAATTCTCGGCGAAGGGACTTTCCCAGACCGAGATCCGTAAATTCATAAAGAATCTGCTGGTCACGCTGCGCGACGAGACCAATGCCAGCGTCGCCTCTTTTTCACGCCTCAGCGAGGTGATCGAGCAGACCGAACCCTTCGAGAAAACGCCTACCCAAAAGATCAAGCGCTATCTCTACGTGAGCGACAATTAGCATCCAACCCCTCCTTGTGGATGCGTTTAGTGTTCCTCCGGGCGGATGCGTTCCGCGCCCTTCCGGGTGGATGCGTTTAGTGTTCCTCCATGCTCACAGGAGTCGGGTCCTTGCTCACCGTATACCGTTTGATTTTCTTTGTGGTTGTTTTCTCAAACTCATTCTCACGGACAATCACATTCTGGATGCGTTTGAACGACGGAACCTGTTTGTTCGCCTTGTCCACCTCCTTCTTGATCACCTCCCTGATCCACTCATCGGTGATCTCCTTCTTTTTGGACTCGGCCCGTGCAATCAGCGCCTCCCCGTCCACCACGACCTGAACGGCGATCTTTTCGGTGTAGCCGTTTGTCGCCTCGCCATAGACCATGGATTCCTGGATGTAGGGACTGCGGTTGAGTATATCCTCCAGCTCTTCCGGATAGACGTTTTTCCCGTTGGCGGCAATGATCACGTTCTTCTTGCGCCCGCTGATGTGCAGGAAACCGTCATCGTCGATGTATCCGAGGTCGCCGGTGCGATACCAGCCGTCCTCGGTGAATGTCTCCCGGGTGGCCTGTTCGTTTTTGTAGTAGCCCGGCATGACGTTGTCGCCCTTTGCAATCACTTCACCGACGCCATCGGTACCGGGATCCATGATTTTGATCTGCACGCCGGGCAGCGGGAGGCCGGCCGCCTCGTCCTTGAAGGCCACGATGCGGTTCAGGGCCAGTATGGGCGCGGTCTCGGTGAGGCCGTATCCCTGCACGAACATGAAACCAAAGCTTCGGAGTCCGGCCGCGATTTCAGGATCGGGCGCTGCTCCGCCGGCAATGAAAAGCCGTATGTGTCCGCCGAATTTCCTGTGCAGCGTGCCGAACAGTTTTTTCTCCGGGTTCTTCATGCCCAGAGTTTTCAGGGTTTTTGCCAGTCCGATCATCGGCGGGACCAGTACCCGTGTGACCGCCTTTTCGCGGATTCCCTTTTTGATGTTGCGGAACATTTTCTCGAACAGGAGGGGAACACCCAGAAGGATGGTGGCCTTGCTGCGCTGCAGATCATCCGGGATGGTTTTGAGTGACCGGGAATAATAGACGGAGCACCCTTTGTAAAGTGGACACAGGAAGCCGCAGGTGCATTCGTACGTGTGGTGGATTGGCAGGACGGACAGGAAACGGTCTTCCGGGTAGAGCCGGATCATCTGCACCATACCCATCAGGTTGGCTACGATGTTCTTTTGCGAGAGCATAACCCCTTTTGCCCGACCCAACGACCCGGAGGTGAACACGATGATGCCCATCTCCTCCGGATTTATTTCCGGCATCGGACGGATTTTGGATGCGTCCACCCCATCCATCAGTTCCGTCATCGAATGGAAGTCGCCCTCCCGTTTTCCCAGATCCATGTGGATGTAGTACTTCACCTTTTTCAGGGAGTTGTGCGCGGTCTCGAAGTGCGCACTGACGGCTCCGGAGAAGACGATCGCCCTGGCATCGGACTCATGGATCACATTGAGGACCTCCGTCTTGCTGAGGTTGCGGTCCACAGGGACAACAACATAGTTGTAACAGGCGGCTGCGAGGTAAGCGATGCACCACTGTACGCGGTTTTCACCAATCACGGCGATGTGCGAGCGCTCCTTGAGGCCGAGCTTGTGCAGGGCGCTACCGAAAATCCGGACCTTCTCGAGGAGCTGTTTGTATGTAACTTCGGGAATCGGGGTTTTGTTCAGGTCGACAAGGGCCTTTCTGTTGCCGAATTGCTCCGTCGATTGTTTAATCATGTGCTGCAGAGAGACGATGGTCCTCGTCTCGAAGAGAGGATGGTCAGTATTCATAAGAAATACCTGCGCTTGAGGGGAATAAATAGTGTGCGGCGGTTATCTGTTCCGCCAGATACAATCTAACGGTTCATGTACACATTATAAAGCGCAATCACATACAAAGAAAAGACTAACGCAGAGCTCCAGTAGACCGGGTTTTTGAATGGCAGCGCTCCCGGACCGATTCGGGTCGGGAGTGCCATCCAAAAGCATAAGAAAGGGTCATTGCTGCTAAAGCGTCACCGAAAGGCCGAAGGTGAACATCCTGGGCAGTCCGACACGGATACCCTGCGGCCGGCGGGTTGCGATATAGCGCTCGTCGGTAAGATTTTTCACCGAAAGGGAAAGGGATGCATCGAAGGCAACGGGCAGGCGGTAGCGCATGCCGGCATCCACCACGGTGTAGCTGTCCAGTTTTCCTTCGCGGCCATTGCCGGTGGGCTCAACGCGGTTGAGCACGTCACCGTACTGCTCGCCGGTGAAGGTCGCTTTGAGGTAGCCGGAAAGACCCGATGTGTGTGAAAGGGACAGCCGGGTGTGGCCGGACCATTCCGGGGCATACGGGAGGTCTTTGTCCTTGACATTCACGATCTGTCCACCCGAAGTCACAAACCGGTCCTCACTGAAACGGGCCTGGCTCCAGGTTCCGCCCAGCTCCCAACCCGCTGTAAGTTGCCTTCCGGGCAGATCCGGGTGGAGTCGGACCAGAAACTCGACGCCGTGGTGCTGCGTGGCTCCGCCGTTGGTCAGGCCGGTGGCATTAGGCAGACCCTGTCCGCCGGCGGACTCTGAAACCGGGATGATCTGGTTTTCAAAGGTCATGTAGTAGCCGGTAATTTCGGAAGTCAGATAGCGAAGCGGGCGGAGACGGAAACCGGCCTCATAGCTCCAGCTCCATTCGGAGTTCAGTTCCTCGCTGGCGCCGGTGGCTGTCAGGGCGTCCTTTACTCTGGGTGGACTGAAACCGCGGTGCACTCCGGCAAATACCGCCGATTCGGGACCGATCTGGTAGTTGACCCCCAATCCCGGAATGAAAGCCAGCACATTATCGCTGGAGGAGCGTTTCACATCTTCAAAGTTCACCCGGAGCATTTCACGCTCGTAGCGGAAGTACTCTGCGCGCAGACCGGGTGTGACAGTGAGCTGCGGAGTGGCATAGAACCGGTTCTGGACAAAGCCGCTGGTGGCGTACCCGGTCCGGATTTCGTCGTTTCGGATGTCTCCGGTGGTGGGACTGTCAATGATACCGTTGACCCGCTGCTCAAAGGCACGCTCGTACAGGTACCGGAAGCCGGCATCCAGTTCGTTCCGGTGTTCGCCGATATGGAAGCGGGCGCTGATGCGAGGCTCGAAACCTGCCACCTCGAATTCACGGTTGCGGTTGCCGGTGCCCTCCCGCAACCAGATGGCGCCGAACGGCTCGTCGGCATTGCCAATAACGTTGTGGTATTCACGTCCCGCAACGGGCTGGTTGTCAAAGTCCTGCCGCGACCAGTTGCGCCGGGTGGTATAGGCGTATGCATTGGTGCGCAGATGCACATGGTCGCTGAAAAAATAGTCGTGGGATACGCTTGCCGAATAGCGCCGCACATCCAGCTCGTCATCCGGCGCCAGCCGGGTGAAATCATACTGCCCGCTCTCGAACATGGGCTGGCTCAAACCAACATAAGTGGCATTCGAAAGCTCGTCGTAGATGCTCATTTTGACCCCGAGCACGGAACGTTGGCCCATGACCAGCTTCCAGCGGGCGTTCAGGTCATTCAGGTGGAAGTTGAGCGGACCGAGATTGTCGGCGCGGCGGTGCAGATAGGTGACATGGAAACCGGAGTTGCCAACGGTGTTGCCGTATCCGATGCGGGAAGTCAGGTAGCCATTCTCCCCTCCGTTGAAATGTGCGTCGAGCGTAGGCTCGGCCGGCGGATCCGGCGTCAGGAAGTTGATCAC
>SKUI01000237.1 GCA_007122185.1 Rhodothermia bacterium
GGATTTCTGTCCAGTGCCGCCTCCGTAATAAATAGTGAAATCTCCATGCTTTCGCCTGCCGCAAGCCAGACACTTCCGGTTACCATGTCCGTGTGCCCCGTCGAAAAAAGAACATTTCCGTCCTCGTCGAGCAGAAAAATGCCCATCATGATGTCGTCAATGTCACGCTCTCCGGAGTTGGTAATCGTAATGAACGGCCTTTCTCCCGGCACAAGATGCTTGAAAACGCCAGACAGCAGTTCGTCCGATTGATCACTGGCGGACACGGAAGTACAGGATGCGATCAACAGTATGGATAATAAAGCCCTCATAGACCCTCCCATAAAAAAATTCGGATTTTTTGGATGCCGGCCAGGCTTCACGGAATCTGTCGCCAGCAGGCATAATGCTATTTCCCATGCAGCATTTCCAGATTGTCACCAACTTTATCAAAGCGATGCCGCTGAATTGCATAAATAATGGAGACAGCTGTCAGCAACACCAAATAGTAGGGCCAAACCTCATCCAAAGCAAGCATGAGTGGCAAAAAAACGAGAAGCAAAATGACATAACCGTTCAGAAACCCTCTTAAGAGCACTTCTTTTCTGTCTTGCGAGACATATATCAATCCACGCATAACCGGAGCATACCGGAGCCAGTAGATGCCGTATGCCTTCTCCCTGAATGCAATCTCCCGCATGGAAATTGCCCGGAAAAGCAAGGGCAGCGACAATTTTGAATAATGGATACGTTCCAGCTCATCCGCAAACTCCGGCCGGAACCTTCTGACCCGAACTTTCCGCCGGAACACAGGTATGCCATATCGAAAATAGACGCTCATCCATGTCCATGATGCGAATATCTCGGTAAACAGAAGCAGAATAAGGATGTAAAAAAAAAGGTTTTCCATGAGAAAAGTTGGCTTGTCCCGCTCCCCTTTCAATCTTCAAACCGGGCATTCCGTGATGGAGTTATCTGAGATTTCTCGATAAAAAGTTACAAATTCCTGTCGTGACAAGTGGTAATAAAAACAGAACAGATTCGGCCTGCGCTTCATTATTTCTCCAGATGTCTGTTCAAGCCGTAAATCATGTCAATTGATTGGGTATTCAAAAATCTTTGCAGTAGTGGTTGATCTGTCAGTATTTTCAAGTGTTTAAATGTTTTGATTTATGTCGTCAGATGTAATACCATGACCGTATTTAATCATACTCTTGTGTGTTCAGGGCCATGCCCGGTCATGGTTATTTCATCTGTTTAAATCAATTAAGATTCATAATGTCAGAATGAATTCACATGACAGGATTTGATCATCCTCCTGTGTGTCAGCCGGAGGCTGTCATGTTTATTTCATGTTGTAAACCCATTGGGCTCGCGTGCATCAAGCATAAGCATCTCGCTTGGCAAGACCGGATCAATGTGCCGTCCGGACATCCGGTAACGCTGACCTTCGCGCTTTCAACTGGCAAAGAAAATCGCCCGGGAAAGATCATTTTGAAAAGCACTCCAGCAACCTTGTTGATATTATTCTGATTCACAAGTTTTTGGGGAGGATGGATGTCGAAGCTCCCCGTTCTGTTTCAATCAACTCACCAGCAGGGAGGATCACAATGAATACAAGTACAGGTTTCTTTGCTTATATTGCAGTGATAATTCTGGGTTATTGCGTGTTGCCGGCCAACGCACAGGAGGTAACGGAGCAGCCCCTGATCCGGCCGTTTCCCGGAACGGTATTCGACCATGCACGCTCTGTGCATCAACAATTCAGCGAATTCGACTTCCGTGTGGGAACTCCTCCCAGAGATTACGAAACGCGAAACATCCGGGGGAATACCGCAGCCTCCGCTACAATTTGTACAACCATGACGGAACACCCAACAGAGATGTTTCACAGCTTGAATATTTCTTGAATTTCAAGGCCGCCGCACACCAAATGGCACCGACGAAAACAAAGCACGTAACAGACGTGTGGAACTGGTCAGGTTGGATGCGCATCACTGATGGCACTGGTCATTGATCGTTTTTTACCGCTGCAACCATCCATCAATCTGGAGTTGACCCGCCTGTGTTTTTCAACTTTATTGATACACCAAAACGACAGTAGCAGCTGACGCATGATTGAGAAAATAATTTCCGGAGCACAGACCGGAGCCGACCGTGCCGCACTGGACGTGGCTTTGGAGCTTGGTATTCCCTGTGGCGGATGGATTCCGAAGGGACGTCTGGCCGAAGACGGCCCCATCCCCGCTCATTATCCCAATCTGACCGAAACGCCCGCTTCCGCCGTGGAAATGCGCACCGAATGGAATATCCGCGACTCCGACGCCACACTCATCCTCTCGCACGGACCATTGGATGGCGGTTCGCTTTACACCCGCATAAAAGCCAAAGAACGCAACAAGCCGTGGTTGCATCTGGATTTAACCAAATACGAACCTGAAAAGGCTGTTGCATTGACAAAGGAATGGCTGATAAATCTGCAACCTCGGATACTCAACGTTGCCGGTCCAAGAGCTTCCAAAGATCCCAAAATATACGAGGCAACGGCATCCTTGATCCGGAACCTGCTGTAGTAAAGGGTACAAATCAGGATTTCATGCATTCGGGTCCATTATTTTGAAATACAACCGGTATCCTGTGCCTGGATGAATACCTCTTCAGTTTTGTTCAGTTAGTTAATCGGCGGATGCCATATTTACTCTGACAGATAATGAACCAGGGATAAAGATGTGAATAGTTGACATGGCAACACCCTTTGTGTAACTTCTCGTATCACTCTGATTTTACTATACCTGTACATCACCTTGTCAGTTTTTAAATCCATCGTAGGAATTGCAGATAAAGCCGTCTTGCAAAGAAAGGCTATAAATGAAGACGACATCAAAGCAATGATGAAGGCCGGCTATGATCCACAGCGAGGTGAGTTACTCCCCGGCTGCGTGTATGCCATGCTTTATGTAAGATGGCATTTCTTTCAAAGGCTTGATCTTTTGGCACGAAAAACGATTGACAAGTTTTGCACGGCAGCTTATGATGACGACCTTGAATATCTTATCTGGGTTGAGAAATCTTTCTCAGTGAATGGCGATTTTCCTGCACCTGCTTACGTGCCGCCGATTACCGGCAGCAAGCGTGACATGCGGCTAGTCGGAAACTGGCTCCATACCAGCTATTTGCGTAGTGGCGGTTCAAGTCTTGTCACATACCATCAACGTTCCATATCAACTGACGGTCGATTCCTGGAACACCGACAATCGTCTTTTTCAACAACCTTTACTGACAGTTTTGGTAACTGGGCCGGCTGGAGTGATATATACAGCCAAGCGGCACCAGGCTCCAAAGGCCGATGGGCAACATATAACGGGCGCATCGTGTTTCTGTGGGACAGCAACCATATATACAGCTGCCCCTATGAGGTCGGCGCAGATTACCACCTTCTGACTTTCAAGGATGGGAAAAATACATTATGGAAGCGATCAGGGTAAGAACGCCATTTTTTCCGATCGCCTGATGTTTCCTGCCTAAATTGACTTCAGAAACTCCTTCCACGGCGATGCCTGCATGGTTTCTGTATCAGACCGTCCATGTGAACGAATGATCATCGAAGCCTTGTCCACCTGCCCCGGATCATTCGACTCCACAATGTCAACTACATCGTACTGCCCCTTGACGGCATAACTTTCCTTCCAAACCACATCCGGACACTCTTTTCGAATTTTTTGTTTGACCGTATCGGCCATTTTCAAAAAGTCATCGGGTTTCTGCAATGCGTTGGGAGATATTTTACTCAGGATAATGTAGGTACTCATAACTTCTTGTTTTTAAGTGTCTGTTATTGTCCTTGGTACATCCTTTCGTACTATTCCCTTTAACAAATTTAATAGCCTGTGCGTTTTATGATTTTTAAAAATAGCAACGGGAAGTTTGGGGCACAAAAGCTCAAATGATACTACGATCTGGAGTGGAATTTAATCTTAGAAGGATACATTTTCACGGAGAACAAGCACCTCAATCCACCGGCACGCCGAGATACTCCATCACGCCCCGGAGCACCTGCACAGAGAGCCGGATTATTGGATTGATCATACCGGAAAATTCTCCTCATTTGACCAGCATCATTTTGCGCTGCAATACCTTTCCGCCCGTCTCCAGCCGATACAGATACACCCCGGACGCCAGCGCCGATCCGTCAAAGGATACTGAATGAAGACCGGCCGACAGCATGTCATCCACAAGAACGGTGACGCGCCGGCCAAGGACGTCATATACCTCCAGCCGCGTGAGCTGAGCGCTCACAGCCACCTCAAATCGGATGGTCGTAACAGGATTGAACGGGTTGGGATAGTTCTGGTGGAGCCGAACCCCTTCCGGCATATCGGTCATTTCACCGGCATCTGTTTCCGATGCAGCACGGCTGAAAGTCCACCGAACGGCATCGGTCCGCAACACACCATCCATGCCACCGCTGCCGGGATAATCAACGACAATCGAAATATCGCCGGACATGTCCACCTGATACACTCCGACCGGCGCCCAGTTTCCGCTTTTTTCGTTCTGGTCGATGATCGCCTCTCCCAGCAGCCTTTCCCCCCGATACGCCCGGTAACGCGCACTGGTTACGGCATTTTCAGTTTCTGGCAGCAAGATTTCAAGCTCGGACAAGCCGGCGCCGACATTGCGGATTTCGTAGCTCGCAGTGGCACTTGCAGAGCTCGTGTACCGGCTGGATGTACCCCATGCATAGGCATTGCTGTCATACCATGTCCCCGTTTCTGAGTA
>SKUI01000013.1 GCA_007122185.1 Rhodothermia bacterium
ACAAAAGCGAGAGCGAGATTGTGCGTGACGCCGGGCAGAAAGGTTCGGTGACCATCGCCACCAACATGGCGGGACGCGGAACCGATATCAAGCTGGGCGAGGGTGTCCGGGAACTGGGCGGCCTGGCCATTGTGGGAACCGAACGGCACGAATCGCGCCGCATTGACCTGCAGCTCCGCGGCCGCTCCGGGCGTCAGGGCGACCCCGGAGAGACGCAGTTCTTCGTCTCCCTGGAAGACGACCTCATGCGCCTGTTCGGATCAGAGCGGGTAGCCAATGTGATGGACCGACTCAAGTTCGAGGAGGGCGAAGTGATCCAGCACCCATGGGTATCCAAGACACTTGAGAGGGCACAGAAAAAAGTGGAGCAGAACAACTTCAGCATCCGGAAACGCCAGCTGGAGTATGACGACGTGCTCAACAACCAGCGGAACGTGGTCTACGGATACCGCCGGAAGGCACTGCTGGGCGAAGGCCTGAGCAGCATGCTCCTGAACATGCTTGAGGATATGATCTCCGCCATTGTCAACGAGCTCTATCCGGAAGGCGACTACGACGGCATCCGCGAGCGGGTATTGCGGCAGCTGGCCGTCGACGTGGAAGTGGACCGTGAGAAATGGTCCAACCTGCGCGAAGACGGGGTCATCGACCTGATCTTCGAAGAAGCCGTCAAAATCTATCAGGAAAAAGAAAAACGGCTGTCCGAGCCCTTTTATAAAGTCATCAAACAGGTGCACGAAAACGATGTGCCTAACAAGCCGACCAACGTCCAGATCCTGTTCACCGATGGTGTGAAGCGGATGCGCGTGGTGGTGGGAATCGAAGATGCCGTCAAGAATGAGGGGCGCGAAGTGGTCCGGGCACTGGAGCGTTCCGCCGTGCTGGCCGTGATCGACGAGCGCTGGATGGAGCACCTGCGCGACCTGGATTCGGTCAAACAGGGTGTTGGCCTGCGTGCTTTCGGCCAGAAAGACCCGCTGCTGGAATACAAGCGTGAAGCTTTCAATATGTTCACCCAGCTTCTGGAGGACATCAACAACGACGTCGTCTCCATGATCTGGCGCGCCGTACCGGAAGTGGCGGCCGACCCGAATCAGCTTCAGCGAGCCCGTCAGCCGGTCAAAAGCCGGGTGGACATGGAAAAGCTCCGGACACAGCATGACTCGGCGGAGAATATGGGCCTGCGGTTCGGAGGAGGTCCGGAAAGCGGAGATGCCCAGCGGGCCGCAGCGGCGGCGGGACGTGGTGAGAAAGCGAAACGCCAGCCGGTCGTCGTTGAGGAGCGGGTCGGACGGAACGACCCATGTCCGTGCGGTTCCGGCAAAAAATACAAACACTGCCACGGAAAGTGACCGGGCATTCAGTTTTCGAGAATCTCCCGGATTGTTTTCATCAGCAGTGCCATGTCGACCGGCTTCACCATATAGGCCACCGGATCGGTAGCGTGTGCCCTTTTCCGTGTATTTTCATCGGAATTGCCGGTCAGGTAGAGCACGGGAACATTCGTGAAATTGCGGGCCCGCATAATGGCCTCCACACCATCCATCCTGCCAACCAGTTTGATATCCATCAGAACCAGATCGGGGTTGTGCTCGCGTATTTTCTCAATGGACTCTTCTCCGCTGTTGACCTTTGCAGCAACATGAAAACCCATCCTCTGAACCTGTTTTTCAAGGAGCAGGGAGAGGATCAAATCATCTTCAACGATAATAATCTGCTTCATGCTTCTGTCCGGGATTTGTTTCAAGCGCCAATATAACAATTTTTTTTCGGCTGCCGGTGGCAAGCAGAATTTTATTTTGAGACCTGTTTATCTTATTTTAACTATGTGATCTCAGAATAGTATTCTCTTGTCATATCCCGGAAAGTCATTAAAATTAGTCGCAGTTCTTCTAAAACAGAATAATTATTTCTCATGGTACTGTCCAAAGCGTGTACATACGGTGTATTGGCTTCCCTGTTTGTTGCCAGGGAAGCAAGCCATTCCAGGGGCTATGTTTCCATAGGTCGGATGAGCAAAGAGCTGAACATATCCTTCCATTTCCTCACCAAAATCCTTCAGCAGCTCACATCGGCTGGAATCCTGACATCGATGAAAGGCCCGAAGGGCGGTGTGGCGCTCAAACGCGATCCAAAAGAGATCAGCCTGGTCGACGTAGTCGTGGCTATTGACGGAATGGGCCTGTTTACCGATTGCCTACTTGGTCTGCCGGGCTGCGGAGAGGATAAGCCATGCCCGGTGCATGACGAGTGGGCCGGGATACGTTCTGACCTGTTCAACACGTTCCGGGGCAAATCCCTGGCGGAAACGGCCAAACGGATCGATGATCTCAATCTGCGTTTTGCTCTTCCCGGCGGAAACGGAACAGGCGGCAAGGAAAGCGCCAGCTTTCAGTAACGCCAGTTTTACTGGCATTTGATAGTGTGTCTGTCCACAGTGGCAGCTGGGAATATCTGGAGCCGGGCCCTTGTTTTTTCCGGATCCGCATTGGTAATACCGGATAAGATTTGCGCGGATCCGGATACTCGGTAGAAACATGTTTTCATCTGGATGCAGAACGGCCCAATTTGTTCATGCCGCCGAGTATCCAGACGGCAGACCCCAAACTCAGAATTCCGGTGAGAACAATGGCCAGGTTCAGGTCGAACAGATCCGCGATAATGCCTGAGAAGATGGCGCCGAGGGCATAGCCCCCATCCCGCCAGAGCCGGAAGACACCCACACTTTCGGCACGGTCCTCCGGGTGGGTGAGATCGGCAATGGCGGCCAGGAAGGTCGGGTAGACCATGGCCGTGCCGGTTCCCAGCAGTGCCGCAGCCGCTATGAATGCGCCGTAACTCTCCAGGTTCACAAAAAGAAGAAGGCTCAGGCCCTGCAGAAGCATCCCCGACCAGAGCATGTTTTTGCGGCCGGTGTAGTCGGAGAGCTTGCCGGTAACCACCTGGAGGATTCCCCAGAAAGCGGGATAAACGGCGGCAACGACACCGATCTGACTCAGTGAGAGTCCGGCCGCCGCCAGGAACATGGGGAAAGCGCCCCAGGCCATGCCGTCCTTGAAGTTGGTCATCATGCCGGCCTGGGAGACGGCCATCAGGTTCCGGTCGCCCCATGTGACCTCGCGGAACAGGTTTTTCTTCCGGTGTTCACGGACGGAGTTTTTGGACTCGTAGGCCACAAACGGTGCGGTGTCGCGGATCAGCAGCAGGGACATGCCGAGCCCCAGGAATGCCAGCACAATGCCCAGGAAGAACGGCCAGGGACGCAGACCGAATTCGGCGGCGATCCAACCGGTCAGGAAAGCCACCACGGCCACCGCCACGTATCCGGCAAACTCGTTCAGTCCCATGGCAAGACCGCGGTCCTTCTCGCCGGCCAGATCGATTTTCATGATCACGTTGGCCGACCATGCCAGCCCCTGGTTGATCCCCAGGAAGAAGTTGGCGGCCACGATCCAGTTCCAGTCCGGCGCGTACATCAGCATGAACGGCACGGGGATCCCGAACATCCAGCCGGTGACGAGCATTTTCTTGCGGCCGAACTGCTGTGCGAACCGGCCGGCAAAGTAGTTGGATACGGCCTTGGTGATCCCGAAAACGACGATAAAGGAGAAGATAGCCGAACGGGCTGCGATGCCGAAATCCGTTTCGGCGATCTCGGGCAGGATGGTGCGTTCGAGTCCGACCATGCCGCCCACGAAGGCATTGATCAGCACAAGCAAGGAAAACTGCTTCCAGTTGCGTTTCAGGCCGGGGATGTTGTTGGACATGTTTAGGAGCGATTCCCCATTTGAAAGGTTCTTCGGGTTTGAAGTACAGGGAATTAACTGCTATTGGCTACTGGTCAGGCGGTCGGCTACCGTTCTCATCAGCGCTGAATGGGCGGTATGTCTCCGATAAATTTTCATTGCAACTTCTTCCAGGTAGGAGTGTGAAATCAAATTGCGGTCATCTATCATCTGCAGCGCCTGTTCAGCTTCGTTGTGATCAAAAAGGCCCACGGATGCAGCTGTACGGATACAATTTTTCGGGGAAGCGCAATCCAACCCTTCAGAAACCCGCAGCCACACTTTGATCGTTTTCCAGAACAATTCCACGGTGTATTCAAAGCGTTGCAATGTTGCATCTCTCAAAATGACAGAATAAGGTTCGTCTTTTAAAGCTTCGAGACTTTCAAGTGCTGCTGAAAAATTCTTAAGGTTCCTGTTCAGTTTTTCCAAATTAAAACACCTTTTTTTATCGCGTTTTCTATGAGAGAGGCCGGCGCATCTTCATGCCATACTACGTCAACATTTCTGGTGATATTGGAATCGTCAATATCTTCCCGAAAATGGCTGACCCGGGTGCGTTCATTTTGACTGGAAAAAATAAGCAAGTCTATATCCGAAGATGTAACCATGGCATTTTCGGCCGCCGAGCCGAACAGATAGCAGCGCACACCAGGGTTGCGGAAGTGCTTGGCAAGCAACCTGATGATGATGTCGTACTCTTTATCAGTGATATTTTTATCTGATACAGACATATAATGCGCCAGTGTTGAAGACGCTGGAGTGCAGTTCTGCTTCCCGCATCCAATGGCTTGACTTTGTACCGGGAGAACAATCACGGATATATCACTCCAGGTCGTAATTGTTATCCAAGATAGCAAAGGTGCTCGTAAGAATCACCGGTGGCTGTAATATTCACCCTGCAGCCGAAGCACTATGGCAACCAGAGATTGGCTTGTTAAAAACTTTGCAGAGAGAATCAGATACT
>SKUI01000084.1 GCA_007122185.1 Rhodothermia bacterium
GGCCATGTTGTCGACGGTCGTTCCGCGCGTTGCCGGTATGAACCTGCTGGAAAGCACGCTCCGGTTGTCCGGATCCCAGGTCACCAGGTACAGGCCAAAAACGCTTCCCACCCAGTACCGTGATCCGCCGGCGTGCTGTATGCCGCGAAGCTGTGACGGCAGCCCGGTATTGGCGACACGTACAACCGCAGATCCTCCCGGGGGAAGGTAGAGCAGGTTGTTCCCGGCAGTAGTGATCAACACTCCGCCGCGCCTGTCGTTTTCAAAAGAGAACGATCGCACCAGGTTGGTCTGCGGCATCAAAGTGAAGTCGAATTCCAGCTCGCGTACCGTATCCATGACAGTGCCACGGTTTGGTTCCGCCGGCTGGCCGGTTCCGTCCTCCGTCCCTGCCTGCCCGGATTGATTCCGTTGCGGTGCATCCAGCACATATACCCTGTTCTGTCCGGCAGCCAGAATACGGCCATCCGTAGTCTCATGAAGGGCCCGGATGCGGTAGTCTCCGTCCGGCGCCGTAAAGGGGATGCGCGTGAAGCTGTCGGGCAGGGGGGGTGCTTTTTCTTCCAGATCCGCGAAGGCAATGCCCTTGTCCGTGGCCACATAGAGGCGGTTGCGGCGGCTCAGGAGCGTGTGCTTCACGAGGTGGTCGGGCAGTCCGTTCGAAATGCACCTGCGATGAAAATCGTATCCATCATAAAAAGCGAGGCCGTCATCGGTGGCGATGGCCATGTATCCAACCGGAAGCTGCAGGATATGCTTGACGAAGGTTGACGGCAACCCGTCTTCGGTCGCGTACAGCTGGTAGGCGGGATGTCCCGCCAGTGCTGCCGGCGCCAGCATGGTCAGTATGCAGAACAGGAAAAAGGGTCTGCCAGACAGCATATGTAATCCGATTGCCTATTAATTAGGGTTTTGCAGGATTCCGTTGGTAATAATGAAATTGCCGGTCAGGCAATGATGATAACATTTGCGCCAAGCTTTCTGCTCTTGCCGTCCGGTTTCCTGCAATTTCCGATAGATATTGCTACAAAAAACTCCATCTATATACAAAAAAAAACGGCTTAATGCCATATTTGCCTGCCATTTATCTGATTGCGGCTGCCCGGTCATACATACAGGCAGGACTTCGGAGACTGTCATGTTCGTAGCACTTCGTGACCGTCGGTTCTGAGGTCACATGCAATGTCCATGACGATTATAATCATGCTTCTGTGTGAAGGGGGAGCCGTCATGGCCATTTCATGAAATCTTTAAATAGATTTCGTAATAATAGGGAAAGAATTTATTTGCTCACGGGGATATTATTGTTTTTATAAAAAAAATACCGTTTGCTTGCGGTTCAATCATTTACCAATGTTGCAGTCAGCAAGAAGTCATCCGCTCTCTTTTGACGGGCCAACAGCATTTTAACTAAGGAGGTATGTTATGTCAGGCGGCAGTAGTTCCGAATACGGAATGAGGCAGCGCATCGGTTTGTTTGCAGGTCCGGCCGTATTTCTCTTGATCATGATTATCCCGGCTCCAGAGGGACTTCAGCCTGAAGCGTGGAAGGTAGCGGGTGTGGCGCTGTTGATGGCCATCTGGTGGGTCTCCGAGGCACTGCCCATACCGGCAACAGCGCTCATGCCGATCATCCTGTTCCCCGTGCTGAGCGTGGGGCCCATTGCTGAGGCCACAAGTCCGTTCGCCAACCCGCTCATCTATCTGTTTATGGGTGGATTCATCATAGCCCTGGCCATGGAGCGCACCAACCTGCACCGCCGGATCGCCCTGAACGTGGTCAGCCTGGTCGGCGCGCATCCCCGCTCCATCGTGATCGGGTTCATGATATCGGCGGCTTTCCTGAGCATGTGGGTCAGCAATACCGCCACGGCAATGATGATGCTGCCCATAGCCCTGTCCATAATCGGTCTGGTGGAAAGCGACAAGGCCATGGAGACCGGCGATTTTGACACCAACTTTGCCGTTGTGATGCTGCTTTGTCTGGCATACGCATGCAACATCGGCGGTATAGGCACGCTCATCGGAACCCCTCCTAATGCCCTGATGGCAGGTTACATGCTCGACAATTACGATGTGGAAATCGGTTTTGCACAGTGGATGATGATCGGAATTCCGCTGGTGGTCATATCGCTCCCGGTGGTGTACATCGTGCTTACCCGAATGGTCTTCCCGATCCGGATCACCGAAATCCCCGGCGGAAAGGATGTTATCAAGAAAGAGCTTAAGGAGATCGGGTCCATGACGCGCCCGGAGAAAATGGTTGCGGTCGTGTTTACCATGACGGCGCTGTTATGGGTTACCCGGCCGCTGATCCAGTCCTACATCCCGAATCTGTCGGATACCGGCATTGCAATCTTCGGGGCTGTGATCATGTTCGTGCTTCCGGTGGATTTCAAGCGGGGCGAATTTGTACTGAACTGGGAGGATGCCAAGAAGCTGCCGTGGGAGGTGCTGATCCTGTTCGGGGGCGGACTCAGTCTGGCTGCCGCCATTACAGGTACCGGTTTGGCGGAATGGATTGGCGGTTCCCTGAGCGGATTGGACTGGGTGCCGATTATCGTGCTGGTGATGTCGTCGCTGTTTGTGATCATCTTTCTTACGGAGGTCACCAGCAACACGGCAACCGCCGCGGCATTTTTGCCGATCCTTGCCTCGGTCGCCGTGGCGATGGGTCAGGATCCGCTGCTGCTTGTGATCCCGGCGGCCATAGGTGCCAGCTGTGCATTCATGCTGCCGGTGGCCACCCCACCCAATGCCATCGTGTATGGCAGCGGCCTGGTGACCATCCCCAAAATGGCCCGCGCCGGGCTTGTTTTCAACATCCTGATGGTGTTCATCATCACCGGTGTGATCTACCTGTTGATCGGCTATGTGTTCAGCGTGACGATTTGAACCATCTTAGTGATGTAAAGATGAAATGGCCATAACGGATGCTGGCTTGACTTTTGGCGGATTGGCAAAAAAAAAGCCCTTAAACCGTGCGATTCAAGGGCTTTTTGGTGTTTTTCCGCTGATGAAGCGTTGAGCGAGAAACGGGACTCGAACCCGCGACCCCGACCTTGGCAAGGTCGTGCTCTACCAGCTGAGCTATTCTCGCATAGGATATCAAAGATACGAAGAAACTTCTATTTTTGACAAGGGATAATGCAAAAAAACGAAATTTTTCAATCCGGTTCCTTCAAATCCGGGCCATTCTTCAAACCCTTCAAATCCGGGCCTTCTTCCGCACCTCCGGATCCGGGATCCACTCCTCCAGCTCCTTTTCATCTTTCGGGATTTCCGGCCGATCGCGATAGCGGTCCACAACACACAGAAAACCCATTGGTTCGCCACGGTCGGCGTGGAATTGGTGCACGGTCTCCGGCGCGATATAAACCGCATCCATGGGCTCCAACTGCGCAACCCGGTCGCCGAAGATCATGCTGCCGCGGCCTTTGATGATGACGACGGTATGCGGATGCCGGTGCCGTTCCAGCGAGGAGTATCCGCCTTCGCCGATCTCAAAATAGCGGGTCTGCATATTGAGGCCGGACTCATCCTCCCGTTCACCGAACAGGACGTACCGGGAAACGTCCCGGAATCCGGTGCCGGCGGTTTTGTAGTCCTTTCGCTCAAGACCTGGCCAGGTCAGGTTCTCCGACCGGATTATTTTGGATGGATTTTTCATGGAGCTTGCAGCAGGGTGATAATCAACATGTGAATGTAACAGGATGTAAGCCATCATGGTGATGGCATTGGGATTTCAGGTGTAGAGTCAGGTTCTGCCAGCTATTCAGGCACCCATTGTCTTCATGAACGCCCGTGAAGCCGATTCGATTCCCGCCGGATCTTCAAACAGGCTTCCGCCCATCAGGAACGTGGTATCGGCTCCGTATTTTTCCAGCCAGAACGCCATGCGGTCGCGCTGCATGCCGCCGCCGGGTGCCGGGAAACAGGGCGCAAAAGGCAGGCTGGAATTCCGGGCGTGGCTGTTGATCGCATCGCAGACTTCGCTGGTGAAGGAAAAGCGTCCGCCGATATTGGGATAGATGGTGAAATCGGCGCCGAGGGCGCGCATCAGTCCGCCATAAAACAGGCCCGGCTCAAACCCGTGCAGTGACGGTGCCGATGCATGCGGTGCACCGGGAGAAAGCCCGGGCCGTAAAGCCGCATCGTGGGCGATGAACGTTCCACTGAAAGCCGGATGAGCCATGATCGGCAGGCCGGTACCGAGCCGTGCAAGGTGGTGTATAAGCGCCGGCCCGACGAGCATGGGGATGATCAGCACACCGTCGGCACCCAGGTCCGCGGCCTGTTCAAAACACTCTGTGACACGATGCGGATCCGTGGTGATGTTTGGAAAATAGCGCGAGCGCCGACCTGTTTTCTGCGCGGCGCGGTCCACCGCTTCCACACACAAACGGACCCGCTCGGCAAAGGGCGCCGTCGGTTGATCGGCCAGGCCGTGGTCATCTTTAATGATGTCGACACCGCCCAGGGCAAAGCGGTAAGCCAGATCCGCCAGCTTTTCCGATGAGTATCCCATCGGCTTGAGTGCGGTGCAGGCCAGCGCGCGGCCATGGACACCCCACATTTCCCGTATCCGGTGGATCCCAAGCGCGGGTCCTGCCAGCAGGCGGCTGCTGTCGCCAATTGCCGCCTCGCCGCCGGAGACAATATCCCCGCCGGAGACATCCTCCCAGCGGATGCCCGTGATCGCAATGCCCCTTTTCATCGAAATGTTGCCGAAAAGCA
>SKUI01000087.1 GCA_007122185.1 Rhodothermia bacterium
CGGCAGGAAGTCGTTGAGCTCCTCATAAAAACGGAGCCGGACGCGTATGGTACTGCCCGAATGATTGTCGGTCATGGAAGTTCGACGGGTTAGCGGTAGTGCATTGATTAACAGTTGCGCGTCGATTGTCAGTACTGCATCGACAACCGGCCGGGTATCCGTTAACGGCCGTATTTGTTAGCGGCTGGATATTGCCTGGCGGCCGGATATTGCTAACGGCTGTGCATCGGTTTTATACCCGTGAGCGCCTCCATTACGCGGTTGGTCCGGGCGGCGGTGACGCCGATGCTCGGACAGCGGCGGATCCCGGCGGGATCGGTTTCCTTCCGGGTGGACCTCTGTACGTCGGTGCCGGCCGGATCATGCGCTTTGGAATACAAAGCGGGGTTGCTTTTGCCTGAGTAAAAATCCTGCAGCTCCCGCACAATGGTGCCGATGAGTGGCTGCTGGATGTGTTCGGGCATGTCGAAATGGAAGCGGATGGAACTGCCTTCCGTGCCAGGATTAGTGTCTTGTTTGGCTGGGGTGTCGGTGTCGGGGTCGGTCCCGGGTTTGGCGGGGTTGCCAGTGCCGGACCTGGTATATGTTTTGGTATCGGAGATGGCGTCGGTGTTAGCGCCGGACTTTACGTCGGTTTTGGCATCGGTTTTCAGGTCCAGGTAATATCCCGCAAAGGTGGGCCACGAGAGCACACCATGGCTGCCGGTGAGGGTGGTAAGGTCCTCCGCATCCGATTCGGCCGCGGAGAAACACCAGTTTCCGGTGCCATGGACTCCGTTGGCAAAGCGGAACGTCCCGGTGACGATGTCTTCGGCGGGATAGAGGCCGGCCTGGTTGGATGCGAATCCGCACGCTTCGGTGACCGGACCCAGCAGGTAATCGAGGAAATCGAGCTGATGTGAGGCAAGATCGTAGAAGTATCCGCCGCCGGCCAGTTCCGGCTGGATCCGCCAGTTGCCGGGGTCTTTGTCGAAGCCCGGGTTTACAGGCTTGTTCATCCGGATGTGCACCGTGCGCACTGTGCCGATGACACCCGCATCCACCAGTTCCTTTATTTTCCGGTAATTGGGCAGCATGCGCCGGTAGTAGGCGACAAAAAGCGGTACGCCGGCCTCCTCGCACGCCGAGATCATGTCAAGGCACTCCTGCGAGGTGCGGGCCATCGGCTTTTCGACGTACACGGGTTTGCCTGCGGCGGCGGCTTTAAGTGTGAGTTCGCGGTGGGAGCCGGGCGGGGTGGCAATGTAGACGGCGTTGACTTCGGGGTCGGCCAGCAGCGTGTCTGCGTCATCATACCAGCGCGGGATGTTGTGCAGGGCGGCATATTCCCTGGCCTTGTCACCGGTGCGGCGCATGACGGCCGTTATGCGCGAGCCGGGGATTTTGTTCATGGCCGGGGCGCTTTTCACCCGGCAGACGCTGCCCGCCCCGATGATTCCCCAGCAAATTTGTTTATCTTTAACTTTTTCCATTACATAATGATACGGAGAAACGCCATACGACAATCAGAACGCTGACCGTTAGTCAGGCGTTATATACGTCGAAATGGACAATTAGTACTGTGGACAATTAGTACTGTGGATAATTAGTACTGTGGATAATTAAACGGTGGAAAAACTGACGGTAGCATGGTGTAACTGTGTGGACGATAGTCCGCTTTCCATCTGTTTTCAAAGGTAACCTATGAGCAACGAAATTAAAATCCATCCGGAAATAATCTATCCGGAGGTGGCAGTAAATCTGTACAAGCCCAATAACCCGGTGGAAGTACCGGTTGTGGAGAATCGTCTGGCCACGCTGGAAGTGAGCCCGAACATCATCCGGCATATCACACTGGATGTCAGCGGCACGGAGCTGGAGGGGAATATCCGTTCGGGACAGAGTATCGGATGCATGCCGGAAGGTTTTACCGAGCGGGACGGCAAACCTGCCAAGGTGAGGCTGTATTCGGTTTCTTCACCATCACGGGGCGAAGATGGCAAACCAAATCTGGTCTCCGTTACGGTCAAGCGGGTGATAGAGGAAGACCGCAACACGAACAATCTGTTCCTGGGACTGTGCTCAAACTATCTGAGCAACCTGACACCGGGCGACACGCTTAAGGTCACCGGTCCGAGCGGCAAGCGGTTTGTTCTGCCGGAAAATGCCGGCGATTTCAACTACGTCTTCTTTGCGACCGGGACCGGTGTGGCGCCGTATCGTGGAATGATCAGCGACCTTCTGGAAAACGGTTTCGAAAATCAGGTGGCGCTTATTTTTGGAAGTCCCTACCGTACCGATCTGCTGTATTACGACTTTTTCCGGGAGCTTTCGGTCCGGCACGACAATTTTCACTATCTGACTTCCATCTCCCGCGAGAGTACGCGACCGGATGGAACCAAGCCGTATGTCCAGTATCAGCTGCTGGATTCGCGGGAGGTTCTACAGCCTATTGTAAGCCAGAAAAATACCCTGGTATATGTCTGCGGGTTGAAGGGAATGGAACTGGGCCTTTTCCAGATACTGGCCCGGGAGGGGTATCTTGATTATCTGCGGATCGATGACGAGATCCGGGACAAACCGCCCTCGGAATGGGTGGTAGATGACCTGAAGAAGCGTGTCCGTCCCTCTGAGCGCATGTTCGTGGAGGTATACTGAGCGGCGAAACGTGCTGCTTGTGGAGGCAAGCGGGGTCTGGAGTCTCCGGAAACAGGTCTTTTATCTGAGTCCGGTAATATGTTATTTTGTTGGAAGGGGGATGTGACCCGATACCCTTCTTGCACCCCGCGCAATACCAAAAACATTTTTCCGGGAGAAAGACATGAAAAATTTTACCGTACTTCTGACCATTATTTTAATTGTGCTTGCTGCAATGACCGGCTGGTTGTGGAGCCGTGTGGGAGAGCTTGAAAAATCGCTGGATGATGCCAGGGAGGTCGACCTGTACACCGTCATGAACAACATGCAGGATCAGGCGCACAAGCTCTACTATTCCGTTGAGGAGGAAAACGCGGAGCTCACGGACTTTTACCTGCACGAACTGGAAGAGTCGGCGGAGGATCTCATTGAAGCCAACGTATTCTATCACGGTCAGCCGGTGGGCATGCTGACCCGGACCATGCTCTTACCGGTGATCGAAGAGATGGAGGGTGATCTTGAGGATGGATACTGGGACCAGCTCCGCGAAAAACGTTCTGTTTTGGTGCGTGCCTGCAATGATTGCCACGGAGCCACCGGATATGGTGCCATCGTCATAACGGAACGGGGCATAGTGAATCCCTACAACCAGGACTTCAGGCCGAAAAGGTAGCGGCAGGTTGCTGGTACGGATTTGCCGCACTGATCTGCCGTTTCGGAAATATGTCCGGGGCTGATTTGGATTAGCGAACGGCCGGTTGAGAGACCTGTGGCTCTGTTTGCCGGAACGCTGTCTCAGCAGATACGGGGAAGCTGTTCGCCTGCCAGCATATCGAGCAGCCGTTTTCCTCCGATTTCGGTGCGGAGTACCACTTTGCCCGGATGATCTTCAACGACCGAACCGATGATAGCGGCGTCCCTGCCAAGCGGATGACGGCGCATGCGTTCCAGCACGGCATCGGCCTGGTCGCCGGGAACTACGGCAATCACCTTGCCCTCGTTGGCCATGTAAAGCGGATCGTATCCGAACACTTCGCAGATGCCGCGCACTTCCTCGCGCATCGGGATGGCGGTTTCATCGATCGAGATACCCATTTTGTGCGCGCCCGGACGTTTGGACAATGCCGCCAGTTCGGCCAGCACAGTGGCGACGCCGCCGCGGGTGGCATCCCGCATGAAATGCACATCGTGGTTCCGGGTGATGTCGCGGATGAGCCCGTTCAGACAGGCGGCATCGGACAGCACGGGGGATGTGAACGTCAGCGATTCGCGCTCGCCCAGGATGGCGATGCCGTGGTCGCCGGCAAAGCCGTTGATGAGAATCCGGTCCCCGGGCCGCACCTGCTCCCCGCCGGCAATGTGCGCCAGCCGGTCTTGCAGGAACCCGACACCGGCGGTGGTGATGAACACCTTGTCGCATTTGCCCTTGTTGACCACTTTGGTGTCGCCGGCGATGATGCGTACGCCCGCTTCCTTTGCGACACGCGCCATTTCGCTAACAATATCTTCGAGTTGTTCGATGGGGAAACCCTCTTCCAGGATGAAGGCGGCGGTCAGGTAGCGCGGCTCGGCCCCGGTCACGGCCAGGTCGTTCACCGTGCCGCTGACGGCCAGCGAGCCGATGTTGCCGCCGGGGAAGAAAATCGGATCCACCACGTAAGCATCGGTGCTCATGGCCATCCGTCCATCCCCATCCAACAGAAACAGCCCGGAATCACCCTGCTGTGCCAGGATTTCATTGTCGAAAAACTTCAAAAAGAGGCCGGTGACCAGATCGTGCGTGAGTTTGCCGCCGCTGCCGTGTCCCAGTCGGATGTGTCTGTTCTGTTCCACTATTCCGTTCCGTACTTGTAAAATGCCTGGCATGCGCCTTCCTCGGAGACCATGCAGGTGCCGACCGGATTGGCGGGATTGCAGACCGAGTCGAACAAAATGCATTCGGTGGGGTGGCTGACGCCCTTGAGTACCTCCCCGCAGATGCATCCTTCCGGTTCCTGCGTGGGCTCCACCTCGATGTCGAACACCCGCTCGGCGTCCCATTTGGCGTAGGCATCGCTGATGCCGAGTCCGCTGAGCGGGAGGATGCCGAGCCCGCGCCACCAGTCGTCCCGCA
>SKUI01000199.1 GCA_007122185.1 Rhodothermia bacterium
AGCCGGGCACTCCGGGTTACCTCCGCCGTCTCCTCCGCCCCCTCCACCGCCCGGTTGGATGAGGGATGCATCGTCGGAGAGGAATAGGTTTGCTCCGCACGGGTGGATGCGGTTTCAGCCGAGGAGGCAGCCGAAAGCACCGGCAGAGCAAGCAGTGCGCACAAAACGGCCAGGGCAGGATGCGTCAGAAATGACTTCGAAAGGTTGGGTAAAGTGTTCATGGCGGAGTGAATAAATGACGTGATTAAATGATTCGGATGGATAAAGTTCGTTCTTGTGGATGCGAGTGCCGCAAAATACGGCCGTCAGGATATAGATAAGTGTGACTTCAGGTTTGTTGTCTTATTTCCCACTTTACATTTCTGAGTCTTTCAGCTATAGTACGTAGAGTATTAATGAGTACTTTTTCAAGAGGTAACTCACCTGTAACCAAATCTTTGAAATTACCTTTGTATTCAGTGCTGAGGTGTTCCCAGGTTTCCTGTGGTTTGTCAAATATAAGTGCCGTTGAAGGATGTTCTGGAATCCAGTCATTATTGTTCTTATAGCCAATCATGTCGTCATTGCCCACATTTATAAGCATTTCGTCAAAATCACTACTTTCAAAGAACAATCGGATTTCTTCATCTTTCAGCATTTGTTGGATGTCATACACGTGACGGATTTTGTTCCTCAACTCAGCTATGGGTTCTTCTGATCTGGAAAACCTTACCAGGCTCATGATCTTCTCGCAGAATGTTCTCAGCTTGCTCAATACCCGAATGGTAAATGGAAACATCTGATACTGCTCGATTAATTCATCCTGGCCTCTGGCTTTCATCATTTCATGGATATAGGAACCGATCTGCATTTCAGAGAATGGTTCAGAATTTCCTAACC
This sequence comes from Rhodothermia bacterium, assembly GCA_007122185.1. Next base: position 880 of record SKUI01000199.1, read on the forward strand.
AGGTAGCTTCAACCACAACGTGCTCTCTTACCTGACCAAAATCTCCATCAAATATCTTGTCGTACTGGTGTACCGTTCTTCGAATGTTACCCATTTTGTTGGTTAACCCTTCTACTTCTATTTCCGGAATGATATTATCCACCACTTTACTTATTGCCCGTATTTTCTTTTTTAACTGACTATCATTCTCTCCTTCTTTTCGGAGCACCACCAAATCAATATCTTCTGAGAATCGTTCTATCAGTTTGTGGCATTTTGATAGCGCTGTGCCACCTTTGAAAACAGACTGATCGGCCATATCTGAATGGAATATTTGATACAAAGCAACAGTTACCCAATAATCTTTCTCTACATAAATATCTCTCATGTCCAGATATTCTGCTGTTGCAAGGATTGCATCTTGTAGCAGGGCTTTGTTGCCGTGTAAGTTCATATCAGTTAATATTCCATTTTGGTGCTGTTGGCAACGTTTCTTCTTTAATTCCGAGTTTGTAGGTGGTCAATGGGTTCAGATTTTTTTTCAGGCTTTCCAGACCGCTTTTATTCTTTGATAGTTCCAGAATTGCCCCCAACAATGCTGTTGCTCGTGGCGGGTACTTCAAAGCGTATCGGATCATTTTTGACAGATCATTTTCGGATAGTTTGCCGATTTTGTTTTTCAGTAACGCAATGGCTGACTTCTTGTCCAGATCGGGTATGGTCTTGAAATCTTTCAGTGCATCCAAAATTTCCAGCAGGTAGTAATTTTCATTGGTTACATCTACATAGCTTTTAACCGGTTTGACTTGTGTTTTACCGATTTTGGTGGTTACCCGTTTTACTTTACTGGCTACCTTGATTGTTTTGGGCACCTGAGTGGTTAAGCCCATACGATTGTATAATGCCCCCCCGGTAATGTATGCAATACGTTTACCATCTTGAAAGAGGTAAGGTTTAAGCAGCTCTTCTTCTCTTGGCCTCAGCTCACCAAATGCAGATTGTTTTGGTTTGTAAAATACTCCGGTAGATACTCTTTTGACAATCCCCTTTTTGATTAAACGTTCTATGGCTTTGGCAGCAGCACTGAATTCTGATTGGTCAATACCCAGTTGCTGATAGTTGAAGGTTGTTCCTTCCTGCATCCTATTTACCTTACGTCCGATTTTCTTTGCTACCTTCATTGGCTGATATTACTGTTTGGCGAAAACAAAGATAAGAAAACGTCGTGTCTTGTCAAGTATTTTGCGCAATATACTTGACAAAAGATATTTCATTGATTTATTTGCCGGATCACATTGGTATGATGCTCTGCTGTATTACCCCATACAAACCTCAGTAATCCATCTGCCTTTTCAGGTCAAGGATTCGCGTGACCGAAGCGTCGATGCGCTCCAGGGTGATACGGCCTTCATCAAGCATTTTCTTTGCAATGCGAATGAACTTCTGGGCGATATCGGGATCGAAATCCAGGTTATTACCGTAGGCCAGGATGTCCACGCCGGCAACCAGCGCTTGCTCCATCACTACATCCTCCCCGTAATGCGCGGTGATCGCCTTCATCTGCAGGTCGTCGCTGATGATCACGCCCTCGAAGCCCATCCGCCCGCGCAGCATCTCCTGCAGCACAAAAGGCGACAGCGTGGCCGACCATTCGGGATCCAGGCGGCTGTTGAAAATGTGCGTGGTCATGATCATCCGGCACAGCCCCTCGTCCATCAGCCGCTGATAGGGCAGCACCTCGTACTCGGACCAGCTGTCGGTGACGTCGGCCATGCCCAGGTGCGTATCCTCCCGGGAACTGCCGTGGCCCGGGAAGTGCTTGAGCGCAGTCAGCACGCCCTCCTCCTCGTGTCCGCGCACATACGCGCTGGCGTGCAGCGCCACCATCTCGGGATCATCGGAAAAACAGCGCTCGCGCAGGTATATCGCCTTGTTTTCCTTATTGATTCCCAGGTCCACGCACGGCGCGAAATTCATGTTGTGCCCGTATTTCCGCACCAGCGCGGCAATGTGCCGGGCGTGCTCAAAGGTAAACTCGAGGTCGTTTTTCTCGCCCAGCTCCTTGTGGGAAAGCGTCCCGGGGAAGCCGAATTGCGGCTTGAGCCGGTTGACAAGCCCGCCCTCCTGGTCGATGGAGACAAAGATGGGAATGTTGGCTTGTGATTTGAGATCGAACGTGAGCTGCCGGACCTGCTCGGGCGATGCAACATTCCGGTCCGGCGAGGCCGTCCGCAGATCGTAATCGAACAGGATAACCCCGCCCAGATGATGCTTCCGCAAGTCGGCGACAATCGGGTTGTCATCGGTCAGTTCCGTTCCGAGGAAGCCGAGCAGCAGCATCTGCCCAAGTTTCTGCTCCAGCGTCAAATCGGATGTTTCGGGAATGGCAGGATGAGGCGTAACAGGCATGGCTTTCAAATAATGTTAATGAGAGATTATAGCGGTTATTTCGGATAACACAAAAAGGGTTCGGTTTCTTTTTGCCAGGTGGATGCGTCCAGGCGTCCGGGCAGCGAGCGCAGCAGCGCCGCGGGATCCTCTTCCAGGATCGGACGGATGTCCGTGACGCCGATGAGCCGCTCGAAGTGGCCTTCGCCGGTGGGGTTGGCCGCGGTGGGATAGGTCTTCCAGCGGAAGTTTTCGGGATGGGTGTTTCGGATGGATGCGAGCAGTGCCAGACCGGTGCGGACCGGTCGGAACGCCGCGCGATCTGTCGGATCTGTCACCTCAAGCCGGAGGCCACGGCACCTCTCTCCTTTCCATGGGTTGTCATGCGGCGTGAACCGGGCCTCCCGGAAACGAACGCCCGGCAAATCATCAAAACGGTAGCTGACCGATCCATCCGGTTCATCCAGTTTTTCGCAGCGAATCCCCGGTGTCTCCATAAGCCACTGCTCGGGCGAGCCCATCCACGGCGCGCCGATCTGCTGGAACGGCGCATCGGTGCCACGACCGGCGCTGAGGTTAGTCGCCTCAAAAAGACAGGTCCCCGGATAGCACAGCGCCGATTCATAGGACGGCATGGCGGGCGATGTCGGCACAAACGGCAGACCCGTATCCGGCCAGTGCATGGCGCGCCGCCAGCCCTGCAAGGGCACGACGGTCAGGTTCAGGCTCAGGTTCCAGTGCGCGGCCAGCCAGCGGGCAAACTCCCCGGCGGTGAGCGAGTGGCGGACCGGGATCGGCGCGCGGCCCAGGAAACTGCCGCAGTGGGCAACATCCAGAACCGGACCCTCGGACCAGTCCAGATCGCCGCCGATCGGGTTCACGCGGTCGAGCACCACCAGCGGCCGCCCCGCCTCCGCACACGCTTCCATAACGTGCGAGAGGGTCCAGATGTACGTGTAAAACCGGCTTCCGACATCCGGGATGTCAAAAAGGACACCCGTGAGAGGCTTTAGCAACTCCGCGGGCGGACGCATCGTCTTGCCGTACAGACTGCAGACGGGCAGGCCGGTCACCGGATCGGTGTCGTCATCCATCGCTTTGCCGTCCGTGCCGTAACGCGAGATGCCGTGTTCGGGTGAGAACAGCTGCGTCAGCGGCACACCCGCATCCACCAGTGCCTTGCGGGAGAGAAGGTCAGCATTGGCGGCGCATCGGGCGGCATCGTTGGTCACCATGCCCCAGGCGCCGCGAAACAGCCGGTCCAGGAAAGCGGCATCATCCGGGCTTCGTCGGGCTGCCACATCCATCCCGTGGAAAATCGGCGTGATCTGGCCGGACGGAGTGCGGCCTGCAACCGCATCCACCCCGAACCGGATTTGAATATCACCTGATCCCATACCGGTCACATTTGAGGGGACTTCAGCCGGGCGACAATGATGCCGTTCACATTTCGGCGGTCCACGGTGTA
>SKUI01000047.1 GCA_007122185.1 Rhodothermia bacterium
TCGTAGCAGATCAGCGCCCCGCTGACCGAGGCGTTCAGCGATTCCACCTTGTTTTTCATGGGGATATGCACCAGCATGTCGCAGTGCTCCCGCGTCTTCTTGCGGATGCCTTTCTCCTCGCTGCCAAGGATTACTACCAGGGGCATGCGGAAGTCCTGCGTGCGGAAGTCCCGGCTGCCCTCCATGTCGGTCCCGCATATCCAGAACCCGGTGTCCTTCAGTTTCAGCAGCGCCTGGTTGAGGTTGACCACGCGGATGACCGGCATGCGCAGTATGGTGCCGGCAGAGGCCTTCATCACACCGCCTGAAATCGTCGCCTGACGGTGTTTGGAGACCATGACCGCATCCACCCCGCAGGCCAGCGCCGTACGCACCACCGCACCGAAATTGTGCGGATCCTCTATTTCGTCCAGGGCCAGGATCACCGGGTTGCGTGCGACATCCGCATCCTCCAGCCAATCCTCCAGTTCAATGTAGCTGGCCGGTGTGATAGCCGCCACGATGCCCTGGTCGTTGACGGAGCCGACCATGTCGGCCAGTTTTCTGCCGGGAACACGCTGCACCGGTATGCGGTTTTGGGATGCCAGCTGCTCCACATCACGGACCGGCCTGCCCTGAAGCTGCTGCTTCAAATAGATCTTGCTGATATGCTCAGGTTTGTACTCCAGATATTCAAGCACGGCATTGCGCCCGTATATGTAACTGTCCGACTCCATGGATCGATTTCCGGGATTTGAAAGTTATGAATATAGTTAGTACCGTTGAGGGTTGTGAGGCAGCAGACCACAAGGAGCAACCGTAAACCCAGGAACAAGATAATCATACTGAAGCACGTACCAATGGCTGGAAAATCCAAAAATCATGGACTTCCCGGAGGCCGTTCCGAAGGCCGTTCCGGAAAACAGGACACACGGGGATCCTCCAGGGTCGCCCTGGGCGGAGGACATGATCTCTTCCGGCGAAGGCGGGTGCGTGACCTGACGTGGATTCAGGAAGAGGGAAATGCCCGCGGATTGAAAGGTGTCCATCCGTTCCATGCCGCATTCGCACTGCTGATGATCACCTTCGGACTGCTGTCTGTCAGCCTGGTGATGCTGAACATGATTTCCAACATGTGGTTCGCCTCGCTCGTGAGCATGAGCGGCAGCATGGCGGTCATGGCCGGGGTTTGGATGCTGTACGATGCCATTAAGGAACGTAAAAGTGTTGACAATCTGGTCAGGGATGCTATCATGCGTTCCCTGCGAGAGAAAAACTGATGCTGCTCGTGACCTTCAGAAAGGAAGATATCGCCAGGATTGAGACCGTGCTGGACTATAACGTGGGCAAGGACCGCCAGGATAAGCCGAAAAACGAAGTGCTGCAGATACTGATGCACCGGAAAAAACGATTTTTTTACATCACCGCCATCAACATTCTCGCTCTCGTCTTTTTTGGATACTGGTTCTTCAGCGGCATTACCGAACTTCCCACGTGGATTTTCTGGCTGCTGGCCGTTGTATTTGTCCTGAATCTGGCTTCCATTGCCTGGCAGAGAAAACAGATCGATGATGCCATTTCATATGTCGAGTCGGGCCAGGGGCCTGTCCAGGAGGATTCCTGATCGGTAAAGTTTCATTTGATACCCCCGGGGAAACCTGCTATTTTGCTGCAACCTTTCACTTAGCTTGCACCTAACCGATGGAGCCGAAATATATTTTTGTGACCGGGGGAGTTACGTCCTCCCTCGGAAAGGGTATTATTTGTTCTTCACTGGGACTGTTACTCGCCACCCGCGGCCTTCGGGTCACCATTCAGAAACTCGATCCATACATCAACGTCGATCCGGGAACCATGAATCCCTACGAGCACGGGGAGGTCTACGTCACCGATGACGGCGCCGAGACGGATCTCGATCTGGGACATTACGAGCGGTTTCTGGGTATTCCGACGTCGCAGGACAATAACGTTACCACGGGCCGGATTTACTATGACGTGATCACAAAAGAGCGGCAGGGGGCATACCTGGGGCAGACAGTTCAGGTGATCCCTCACATCACCGATGAGATAAAATCGCGCGTAAAAGCGATCGGTGATTCCGGAAAGTACGATATTGTCATTGTGGAAATCGGCGGGACTGTGGGCGATATCGAGGGCCTGCCCTATATCGAGGCGATGCGCCAGCTCCGCTACGATGTGGGCCGTCAGAATACCCTTTCCATACACCTCACCCTGGTTCCATACCTCAAGGCCGCCGGTGAGCTCAAGACAAAACCGACTCAGCACTCGGTGAAGACCATCTATGAGCTAGGCATGCAGCCCGACATGCTTGTCTGTCGCGCAGAAATCCCGCTCGACCATGGCATCCGCCGAAAAATCGCCCAGTTCTGCAACGTCGAAATTGAAGATGTGACCGCGTCCCTGGATGCGCGCTCCATCTACGAAGTTCCGCTGCTCATGAAAGAGGAAGGGCTGGATCAGAGAGTGATCCGGAAGTTGCAAATACAGGCAGATGAACCGGATCTGACCAGCTGGATCCGCTTTGTGGACGCCGTATCCCATCCCGATCACCGTATCCGCATTGCATTGGTTGGTAAGTATGTCGACCACCAGGATGCGTACATGTCGATTGTGGAATCTTTCCGCCATGCCGGTGCCGTGAACAGTTGCGATGTGGAAATTGTCTGGGTTTCATCGGATTATCTCAAAGCAGAAAATTTAGAGTCGCAGCTCAAGGGGGTGTCCGGCGTTCTGGTTGCCCCGGGATTCGGCGGCAGGGGAATAGATGGCAAGCTCGCCGCCATTACCCATGCCAGAAAGAAGAAACTGCCGTTTTTAGGTATCTGTCTGGGCATGCAGTGTGCCGTGATAGAATATGCCCGTAATGTCTGCGGGATGGATGGTGCCAACAGCACGGAATTTGATCCGGAGACCCCCTATCCGATAGTAGACCTGATGCTGGAGCAGAAAAATATCAATGACAAGGGCGGAACCATGAGACTGGGTGCCTATGACTGTTCTCTCTTGGAGGGATCCCACACGGCCAGGGCCTACGGCGAATCACTCATAAGCGAACGGCACCGGCACCGCTATGAACTGAACAATAAGTACCGTGATAACATTGAGGCGCATGGACTTCGCGTGACCGGGATAAATCCGGAGCGCGACTTGATCGAAATTGTCGAAGCGGAAGATCACCCCTGGTTTGTTGGGGTACAGTTCCATCCGGAACTCAAGAGCACGGTCGACAGGCCGCACCCGCTTTTTGTAAATTTCGTAGCGGCTGCCCTGAAGTACGCCAATGAAAACCGCCTGGTGGAACATCCCGGGGGGAAAAAGCAGGAGAATCCGGTTTGACATGGAGGATGCAGGGTCTTTCAGAAATACTGTGAGAATCCGTGTGAACGGGTTGCTGGTGCAGGACCGCTCGCTGCTGATGGTACACCTGATGTCACCGGTTGCAGGCCGGTTGATATGGATGCCGCCTGGCGGCGGTGTTCAGTTCGGTGAGCCCCTCACAGCAACGCTGAAGCGCGAGATGCTTGAGGAGACGGGAATACAGGTCACTCCTGGTCCGCTATGGTACCTCAATGAGGTCATTCACGACGATGTCCACGCCATGGAATTCTATTTTCTCTGCGAAAAAGCTGGAGGGACGCTGCGTACCGGCAGTGATCCTGAATATTCCGATGCCGATCAGATCATCAGGGATGTGTCGTTTCTTCCCTTGGAGGCACTTGACCGGGACGATATCCATCCCGCATACCTGAGAAAGGATTTCGCTGACGATCTTCAGAAGAAGCCGGGGCGGATATTCCCGAAATTCATCTGATATTCTCCAAATTCATCTGAAATTTCTGAACCGGGCTGCTGATATTCAGCTCCCGTGCCAGACGGACCTGGAAATCGTCGTAATCCGGATTCCAGTGCAAGCCCTTGATACGAAATCCGTATTTGAGGCCAATCACGATCATGCCGGGATAGAGCGCAGGAAAGGTGTCATACTGCATTTCACGGAAGCCCAGCAGAATGGCGTCATGGATCATGGCATCCATAAGCATCCTGGCTATGCCACGATTGCGGAAAGCGGGGTCAGTGGCGCTTTTTGCGGAATAGAAAACCCGCCGGTTCAATGCGTACCCGATTTTGAATCCGGCCAGGCGGCCGTTGCAGTGTGCCGTCAGAAATATGATCGGTTCATGGTCCAGACGGTTGATAAGCCGATCTTCGCTGAAAACACGACGGTTCAGATCCAGGACTGCATCCAGATGATCAAAACTGTCACGCAGCACAGTGATATTCCCAATCCGGTTTCTTTCATCTGCTACTTTTTCTTCCATGAATTTTGACCGTTGTTTTATCAGCGGTATTTTTGAACGGGGGCATATAACGAATGGTTATGTCCACCACATCATAAATATAATTGCTGTTTCTCAAAAATGCGCGGTTTGCCTGCGGTAAAATCGGCAGAAAACCAATCAAACAAGCCACAGATACAGAGCGATATGAACATCCGGATTCAGCAAATCAATGTAACCGTCGGCGATATCCTGGGAAACGGAGCGCTTGTGATCAAGGCACTCCGGGAAGCAGAACGTGACGGGATGGATCTGCTGGTCCTGCCCGAACTCGTGACCTGTGGTTATCCGCCAATGGATCTTCTGGAGCGCACATCCTTCCAGAAAGCACTGTTTGCGCTGAATGAACAGCTGGTCAAAGCGACCGGCAACACCGCTCTGCTTTTCGGAAGCATCGGCAAGAACCCTGCCCCGCAAGGCCGGCCGATCTATAACATCGCAATTCTTGCCCACCAGGGAAATACGGTGGATGTGGTCCGGAAAACCCTGCTGCCCACCTACGATGTGTTTGATGAGTTCCGGTATTTTGAACCCAACAAGGAGATCCGCGTGACCGAATGGGCAGGCAGGAAATGGGGCATAACCATCTGCGAGGACATCTGGAACAACCAGAACGAGTACAACTACCACACCTACGATATCGAGCCGGCTGAAGAATTGCGAAAACAGGGTGCCGAGGTGCTGATCAATATTTCGGCCTCACCCTTCACGCGACGCAAACCCGAGATGCGTGAAGATATGCTGCAGCGACACGCCAGAAAGCTCGGTATCCCTGTGCTCTACTCGAACCAGGTCGGAGCCAACACCGAACTCGTGTTTGACGGTATCAGCTCGGTGATTTCGTCGGATGGAGAGGTGCTGATGCGACTGGCAACGCTTGAGGAGGACCGGGGTGATATCCGCTGGCCGGAATCAGGGCCGCCGGAACCCGCAGGCCCGGCAGGCCCGGCAGGCTTGACTCGCCCGGCACACCCGCCCCGCCCGTTGGCACCGTTTCCGGGAACTGAAGAACGGATTTTCAAGGCATTGGTCCTTGGTTTGCGTGACTATGTGTCAAAAAGCGGTATGCCCGGACGCGTTGTGCTGGGCCTGAGCGGCGGGATCGATTCGGCTCTGACAGCTGTAATCGCAAAAGAAGCCCTTGGTCAGGAACAGGTGCTCGGTATTACCATGCCCTCTCATTATTCAACCGAAGGAAGTGTCACGGATTCAGAAATACTTGCCGGGAATCTTGGAATCCGGATATACAATCTGCCCATTAAATCCATTTACGATTCATTTCTAGAAACGCTTGCTCCTGTTTTCGGCGACGCGGAATTCGATGTAGCCGAAGAGAACATCCAGAGCCGCAGCAGGGGTGCCCTGCTGATGGCCGTATCCAACAAATTCGGGCATATGCTGCTCAATACCGGCAACAAATCGGAACTGGCGGTCGGCTACTGCACGCTGTACGGGGATATGGCCGGGGGCCTTTCCATCCTGTCGGATGTCTATAAAACCGAGGTTTTCCGGATATCGCGCTGGTTGAATGCGTCATACTATCAAAAAGAAGTTATCCCGCAGAGCACCATCGAAAAGCCGCCGAGCGCCGAACTGCGGCCGGACCAGAAAGACACCGACTCCCTCCCTGAATATCACATTCTTGATGGCATACTCAAGGCCTACATCGAGGATCTGCTTCCCGCAGAGGCCATTATAGAAGCCGGTTATTCCGCGGATCAGGTACGGGATGTGATCCGGATGGTGGATCGCAACGAATACAAGAGAAGGCAGGCAGCACCGGGGTTGCGGGTCAGTTCCAAGGCGTTCGGATTTGGCCGTCGGCTGCCAATTGTCCAGCGCTGGACGGAAATGGGGTAAATGCTACAAATTCTTTCGATTGTCACACTTTTACCGTAATTTGTCCCGATGTGTCCGGCAGCATTGAATCTGTTGCCACCGCTTCCATAATTACTGTCATTCATCCGGGTTCCATAACGCAGAATATCATGATTTTCAGAGTACTGCTGACAGTGTCTGCTGTCACCCTTGTCTCCGGGGCCGTCTTTGCCCAGGAGCGCGCAAAAAGCATCGAGTTTCAAACTGTGGAACCGCTTATGCTGCATGTAGACCGTGCAGAGCTTGCGCAAACACCCGTGCTGGATCAACCTGAGCGGCATTTATTCCCCCCCGAGCGCGAAGAGCTGACGGATGAAAATAATGGGAGCGCGCGACTGCCGGCAGAGTTGCTCCAGAGGCTTGCATACATCTACCGGGTCCACCTGCTCTCCCTGGAAGCGCAGATAAATGCCGATCTGGTATCAGCCGAGGACTATATCACCGATGCGCTTCATGCCATCCAGACACTACTGGACGATCAACCGGAGATTCGCAACAGCCGCCAGTTTGCTGAACTATACCGCACGGTAATGACCGAATACCAGGAATTTTATGGCATTACGGATTCTATCGTTGATGTGCAGGGAGAAATATTTCAGGTCCACCGCGAACTGATGATGGCTGAGCAGGAGGACTGGTTTGACAAGCAGATGTTCGTGCTGCCGGAAGATCTCGAGATGGGGAAAACGCAGGTTCCGCTCATTCGAAATCAGCAGGTGAACAACCACATTGCCTACCTGACGGTGCGCCGCCCGGAGATTATGGAGCGCTGGCTCGAACGCTCGGCCCGCTACTTCTCGATGATGAGAGAGATATTCAGGGAAGAGAATGTGCCGGAAGAACTTGTGCACCTCGCCATGATCGAAAGCGGCCTGGTTCCCACTGCGCGATCTCACGCACGTGCTGTTGGAATGTGGCAGTTCATTTATGCCACCGGTTCCGTATACGGACTGGAAGTGAACTGGTGGATCGACGAGCGGCGCGACCCGGTGAAAGCGACACGCGCCGCCGCCCGCCATCTGCGCGACCTGCACGAATACTGGAATGGCGACTGGCATCTGGCGCTCGCAAACTACAACGTCAGTACCAGGCGGATGCTCAGCTCAGTCCGGCGCGCCGGGGGAGTCCGAAATTACTGGGAAATCTATCCCTTTCTTCCCAGGGAAACGCGGGGATACGTACCGGGCTTTATAGCCGCCACACTGGTGGCGATGAATCCGGAGGATTTTGGATTTGAAAAACACTATGATGTTGAACCTTATGCGTATGACATTGTCGAAATCGAGGGTTCGGTGGATCTGAGCATCCTTGCCGAGTGCGCCGGGATCACCACCCAGGCATTGCGTTATCTGAATCCGGAACTGCTTCGGTGGGCAACCCCGCCGGGGGATAATCCCTATCCGCTGAAAATACCGAAAGGATCGAAAGAGGCTTTCATGCTGGCTTATAAGGAGATTCCGGATGAGAAACGGATGAACAATATCGTGATCCACAGCGTCAGAAGGGGAGAGACCCTTGGTGTGATCGCGAACAGATACGGGACAACAGTGCGTGCTCTTTATCAGGCAAATGAAGGCCTCAGCAGTATCATACATCCCGGACAGGAGCTTGTGATACCGGTACCCGGGGGCAGCAACATAGCGATTCGCTCCGATGAACCGTCCCGGGCCCAGACGGCAAGACTGCGTGCGGCATCTCAGGCACCCACAGCCAATCAGCCGGCCAACTCGGCGCCTGTCACCTATGTGGTGAAATCCGGCGACACAGTCGGACACATTGCCGAATGGTTTGACACCCAGGCGTGGCGTGTCCGGTCCTGGAACAACATCGGAAACCTGATCCGTCCCGGCCAGCGCCTGACCATCTATGTACCGGCACACCTGCGCGACCATTATGCCCAGCTTAATAACATGAGCCGGGCCGAGCGCAACAGATTTTCCGTATCCACCGCCTCGGCAAGGGTGGCGGTCAGCGGCGATGGCGACTACCGGATCTACACCGTGCGGCCGAACGACAACCTTTCCGTGATTGCACGCAGTTTCAACACCACTGTCCAGGCCATTCAGAGTCTGAACAACCTTCAGTCAACAAGAATTTATGCAGGACAGACGTTACGGATTCCTAACTGATGTTCGTTTCGCTTCAACATGACGCCTGTCTTTGACCCATATGCGTTTTAGCTCCCGTACTGTTCTTATCATACTCGTTGTGGCAGGCATTGCTGCCACAGGTTTTATCCTGCGTCCCGATCCGTATTTTCTGATCCAGAAAAACTTCAGGATCTTCAGCGAAGTCTATGAGAATGTCTCCAGTTCGTACATAGAAGAGGTTGATCCGGAAAAGCTGATCCGGAGCGGCATCGATGCCATGCTCAATGAGCTGGATCCGTACACCGTATTGATAGACGAAGCAGGAAGCAGGCAAATGGATATCGTCACAACCGGTCAGTATGCAGGAGTTGGATTGGAAGTTGGTGCCCGCGGGGGACAGCTTGTCGTTATAGCACCGATTGAGGGCTACTCTGCAGAACGGCGTGGCGTCCGCGCAGGCGACATCATCGAAAAAGTAGATGGCATCGATGTCACAAAAATGACAACCGAGGATCTGCAGAGCCTGCTGCGGGGCGATCCGGGAACCACAGTGGTCATCACCATCCGCCGGTATGGCATTGAGGAGTTACTGGAATACGAGCTGACCCGGGAGACCATAGAGGTCAAAAACGTGACCTATTACGGGATGCTGGACTCGGACTCCCGTGTTGGCTATATCCTGTTGAGAAGGTTCGCACAAAATGCCGCCGAGGAAGTCCGCGAGGCCATACTGGATTTGCAGGGGGACCAGCCGCTGGACGGACTTATCCTGGACCTTCGGAATAATCCGGGCGGATTACTGGATGAAGCCGTCAAAATCATAGACAAGTTTGTCCCGCCTGGCGAACAGGTCGTGTGGACCGAAGGACGCATGTCCCGCGCGAACCAGCAATACGAGACATCCGAAAAACCGGTTTACCCGGACGGGCCGCTCGTAGTGCTCCAGAACAGCGGCAGTGCCAGTGCCTCTGAAATAGTAAGCGGTTCATTGCAGGATTTGGATCGTGCGGTGGTGATAGGAGAACGGAGTTTTGGGAAAGGCCTGGTACAGATTGTCCAGCCGCTATCCTACAACATGTCCCTGAAAATTACTACATCCAAATACTACATTCCCAGCGGTCGTTCGATTCAGTCCACGCCGTACCTTACCAGCGAGGAGGCAATGGCCATGCAGGAGGTTCCGGATTCGCTCCGGACACGTCACAGCACACGTGGCGGTCGTACTGTTTACGAGGGAATCGGCATAGAACCGGATTTGATCGTTCCACAGCGCTCACACAGCATGCTGGAGATTGCCCTCTTGCAGAACAGTCACTATTTCTTCTTTGCCAATGAATACACTGCCGGGTTGGAAGAACTGGATCCGGAGTTGGGACCGGATGATTACTATGCGGTTTTCCGTGAGTATCTGGAAGAACAGGGGTTCGAGTACACGACCCGTGCCGAGCGCCACCTTGAACGATTTATGGAATCCCTTGATCCGGCAGTCATGGAAATCTCAACCGATCGCATAGATGCCACGAAGGAGCTCGTGGCACTGGAGAAGAAGCAGGAAGAGGAACGGTATTCAGAGCATATCAAACAAGAACTCTATCTCGAGCTGGTTTCCCGGTTCAATGGCAGCCGCGCACGAATGAAAGAACATTTGAAAACCGATGATACGGCACGGAAAGGTGTTGCTATTATTGAAAACCGGGAAAGATATCTTTCCATACTGGAGCCCTGATTAACATTGCTGAAAGCTGATTTACATATCCACACAACGGCATCGGACGGGAAACTGACCCCGGCACAGGTGGTGTCACAGGCACTCGAGACCGATTTGGATATCATTGCCATTACCGACCATGATACGCTTGCAGGGATCGAGGAGGCCAGAATAGCTGCAGAGGGGACGCGTCTCCGCGTAGTGGCGGGTGTGGAGATCAGCACGCTTTATCAGGGACGTGAATGCCATATGCTGGCGTATGCCTTTGAAGATGCGAACCTGCTCGACAAGCTTCTTGCGGACCAGAAAAAAAGAAGAATTGAGCGTGCACGGACCATTATCAGCAAACTTAACGCCATGGGATTTGACATCAGCTATGACGAGATCCTGGGTGAAGCCGGACGGGCATCAATCGGGCGCCCGCATATAGCCCGCGTAATGATAAAAAAGGGGTATGCAGCTGACGCACAGGAAGTATTCGTCCGTTACCTGGGCAATGAATCCAGCGCATATCATAAAATCGATTATCCCGACGCTGCGGATGTCATAGATAACATCCATCTTGCCGGAGGGATTGCGATACTCGCCCATCCCGGGAATTCCTATAATTTCATCGAAATAAAAGAATTAAAGGAGAGCGGGCTGGATGGACTGGAGTGCTATCACTCATCGCACACAAGTATCCACAAACGGCGCTATCTGACCTATTGCCAGAGTCATGACCTGATTGCTACCGGAGGATCGGATTTTCATGGCACCGTGCAGGATTATTATCAGTTCGGGGTAATTCATATACCCCTTGAGCCGGACTCGCCGTTGCTGAAAAACTCCGGTAACGGAGTCCATGACCAAACAGAAACATATTTACAAACACTATGCAAGTGAACAAGATAGAAGGTACTTTCAACGTTACAGGTGTCAAAATCGGAATTGTGGTATCCCGATGGAACAGCTTTATTACCGAACGGCTCCTGGAGGGCGCGGTTGATATGTTGAAACGCCACGGGGTTGAGGAATCGCATATAGATGTCGTATATTGCCCCGGTTCTTTTGAAATTCCCCTGGTCACATCCAGGCTGGCCGAAAAAGGCAAACATGACGCGATTATCTGCCTCGGAGTGATTATCCGCGGATCCACTCCGCATTTTGATTTCGTCGCCGGATCCGCGAGCAGAGGAATTTCCGATGTCATGCTGAAGTATCAGATTCCCGTTGGATTCGGAGTATTGACCACAGACTCCATTGAACAGGCCATAGAACGGGCAGGTACAAAAGCCGGCAACAAAGGCGGAGAAACAGCAATGACCGTACTCGAAATGATTTCGCTTTCCGGGCAAATTGATACTCTCTGAGGCCGGAACAGCACTCGCAATACCGTTTGATAACAAATTATTAACCGATTTTTCTTTGAATACCGAAGAACCTACATCACAACAGCAATCCCCTGAAGACAAGCATAAACAGGACTTTCTCCGGAACAGGGGAGAAATCCCCTGCCATATCGCCGTCATCATGGACGGAAACGGCAGATGGGCGAAAAGCCGGGGAAGCGTCCGTATTGCCGGCCATAAAGCCGGGGTGGATTCTGTGAAGGATATCGTGGAGGCCTGCGGGCAGCTGGGGGTCCGGCATCTGACCCTGTACGCCTTTTCAACCGAAAACTGGGGGCGCCCCAAGGGCGAGATCAGTGCCCTGATGAAACTGCTCGTTCAGTCGCTGCGGTCGGAAACCCGAAAACTCCACGAAAACGAAATCAAACTGACTTCTATCGGGGAGATCGACCGTCTTCCGCCAACTTGTCGACGTGAACTCGAAGAGGCCATTTCACTTACCGCCGATAACAAGCGGATGGAACTGTGCCTCGCGCTCAGCTACTCCGGAAGATGGGATATCCGTCAGGCCGTGAGCCGGATTTCGCAGAAAGTAAAAGATGGGATTCTCTGTCCAGATGAGATCACCAACGAAACCATCACAGACCATCTTGCCACAGCACATATCCCCGACCCCGATCTGATTGTCAGGACCAGCGGTGAATTCCGGTTGAGCAACTTCCTTCTCTGGCAATCGGCCTACTCGGAACTGTATGTCACCAAGACATACTGGCCGGATTTCCGGAGAGACGAACTGTACCAGGCCGTTGAATCTTATCAAAGCAGAGAGCGTCGATTTGGCAGGGTTTCCTCTCATTTTGAACTCGAGGAATCCCCTTTAGCCATCAGATGATGAAAAGTACCACACCATCAGAAATAAAGATTTTGACAAGACGTTCTTATACCGTGTTTTCCATTTTCCGCATCATATTATTCTCCGTTGCAACTGCAACCATCCTCAGCCTGTCGGTTGTACCCGTGCTTCATGCGCAGGTTGTACCTGATACCCCGGAAGACAAGCCTGTCTTTCGCCCGGCCAACCCTTCGGAAATGCAGCCCAGGCTCTTTGAGCTGGTTGAAGTCACTGCCACCGGGAGTAACTTTTACAGCCAAACCTTCATTGTCAACGCATCCAACCTGACGGTTGGAAGCAATATCCGGATTCCGGGTGACGACGTCTCCCAGGCCATCAAAAGACTGCATAACACGGGACTGTTTTCCGATGTGAAAATTTACAAGCGGCAGGTGGGGCGGGATGGAATAATTTTGGATATCGAAGTGACAGAACAGCCGCGGCTGGAGCGATACACCATCGAGGGCGTACGGCGTTCGCAAAGAAGGGACCTGGAAAGAAAGATTCCGCTGTCACGGGGATTTGCAGTCACCGAATCCGCGAAAGCACAATCCGAAAAAACCATACTCAGATACTTTGAAAACCGCGGTTATCGTGGAACAACAGTTGAAACGGTGGCTTCAGAAACCGATACGCTGCGCAATCGCATATCGCTCACCTTCCACGTAGACCGGGGGGAACGGATCCAGATACGGACCATTGAATTTGAAGGCAATGAAAGTTTTTCCGATCGCAGACTGCGCAAAAATATCGGGGATATAAAACGGGACCGGTGGTGGCGGTTCTTCAGTCGACAGACCTACAACAGCGAAGATTTTGTAGAAGGAAAGGAAGAATTACTGGCATTTTACCGTGAAAACGGATTCCTCGATGCCAGGGTTATCGATGACTCTGTCTATGTCTACACACGAAGAAGAGATAAGCAGTCTATCGGGGTCTTTTTGAAGATTGATGAAGGGCCACAGTACCGGGTCAGGAACATCGAATGGGAAGGAAATACCGTATACACCGGTGAACAGCTCTCGGCAGCACTCGACATGGCCACCGGCGATGTCTTCAACGAAAGGAAATTTGAAGAAAATCTCAGGCAGAACCGGCATGAAACCGATGTCACGAGCATGTACCATAATATCGGGTACCTCTTTTTCAATGTGCAGCCCGAATTTGAGCGGGTGGAAGGGGATTCGCTGGACATCACCCTGTTCATGATCGAGGATGATATCGCGACAGTACGCATGGTGGAGTTCATGGGCAACACCAAAACCCATGACGATGTGGTCCGGCGTACCCTGAGAAATCTGCCCGGTTCCAGATACAACCGCTCGGCGATCATCCGTTCCATCCGTGAACTTGCTCAGCTTGGCTATTTCAATCCGGAAGCCATTCAGCCCGATCTTGATGTTGACTATGAGGATAAGGAAGTGGATATCATCTACTATCTGGATGAGTCCATGAGCACGGACAACTTCGAGTTTTCAGGCGGGTATGGCGGCCGCCAATTCGGACTCATCCTGGCTGCCAGGGTCAATTTCAACAACTTTTCCGCACGGAATATTTTTAATGGTTCTGCCTGGCGCCCCCTGCCCAGCGGTGACGGACAGCGGCTCTCCATGGGTGTGCAAATGACAGGTCGCGGTTACCAGCATTTCAGTTTCGGCTTCCAGGAACCCTGGTTTTTGGGCAGGCCCAATTCGTTCGGTATCAATCTTTCCTACAGCCTCTTCTCGGGTGGAAGGGGTACTTTCTTCGGATCCTCGACAACCCGGCAGGAGATGTTCTCCGGTTCCATCGCTTACGGCAGACGGTTGAACTGGCCGGATGACTATTTCCGCCATGTCACCCGGTTGCGTTATCAGTACTTTGATGTGACCGGATTTGAAAGACTGCTCGGCGGCCAGGCAAGCATAATTTCGATCTCTCAGGAACTGCAGCGTAATTCAACCGACAACCCGATATCCCCGAATGTAGGATCACGCTTCTCCATCAGCGGAGAGGCCGCACCAAATTTGCCGGGCTTCTCCCAGTATTTCAAGTTGGGGATGGATTATCAGTATCACATTCCGATTGTTGGCAAGCTTGTTGCAACATACGGAATGGAATTCGGATACATGAGCTGGTTCAGTAAATCCAACAGAAGCCAGTTCCAGCGGTTCTACCTTGGTGGCACCCCGTTGCAGCAGCAGCAGGTATTTACCAGGGAAAACATCGATATGAGAGGGTATCCCGGAGGTTTTGAAGGCTCTATCTCACCGTACCGTGACGGGGAAGAAATTGGTGGAACCGTATACAACAAATATATGACAGAGCTCAGATATCCCCTTATCAGCACCGAGCAGGTACAGCTTATCCCTTACGCATTCGTCGAAGCCGGAAATTCGTTCCTCGGATACAAGGAATTTGATCCATTTAACGTCAAACGCTCCGCAGGGTTCGGTGCGCGTATTTTCATGCCTATTCTCGGTCTCATTGACCTGAGTTACGGCTACCGCTTCGACGGTCTCGAAACACCAGGTGTGAACGCCAATGAATGGCAGTTTCTGTTCAACATTGGAGCCCCGTTCTGATCATGAAAAAACTGTTGCCAATCCTCATCCTTCCAGTTGCTCTCGCCTTTCTTGCGGCGCCCTCCGCAACAGCACAGCAGAAAATCGGATATATCGATTCCGATGTCATCATGCGTGAAATACCGGAGTATACGGGAATTCGGCAACGGCTGGAGACAATTGCACAGAACTGGAAACAGGAAATTGATGAAATGCAGGTTGAGATCGAGCGCTTGCAGCAGGATTTTGAAGCGCGCGAGATCCTTTTTACACCGGATATCAGAAGACAGCGCCAGCAGGAAATCGATCAGAAGATCCGTGAACGGGAACAGTATATAAACCGGCGTTTTGGCCCCGATGGCGACTATTTCAAACAACAGGAAGAACTGCTTGAACCACTGCAGCAGCGCATTCTCGAAGCAGTCATAAAAGTAGCCGAAAGAGAAGGTTTTGATCACGTTTTTGACCGGGCAGGAGACTATTTGTTCCTCTATTCGCGCAGACGCTGGGATATCAGCCGTGATGTGCTGCAGGAAATGGGGATTTTCATTGATGATGATTCGCTTTGATACCGATCGGCACAATTATTGGGTATGGACATTCGTATTCTATTATGACGTTTTGCAAATGCAGTCAGATTCACCTTATCTTATCAAACTTTTTACGTTAACTGCAAACACACCATGATGAAGTATTTCACAACAACCATTATTCTCCTGTTTGGACTTACTCTTGCTGCAAGCGCTCAGATGAGAGTGGGCTACATGGATCCGCAAGTGGTTTTAGACAACCTCCCGGAGAAAGAGGCCATTGAGCGACAGCTAAACAGATTCCTGGACAGCAGAGAAGCAGAATTTGAAGAAAAAGCCATAGAGCTGCAGAATATGCTGGCAAGATTCCAGCAAGAAGCCCCCAATCTCTCTGAAGAGGAAACCAGACGCCGGCAGCAGGAACTGCAA
>SKUI01000167.1 GCA_007122185.1 Rhodothermia bacterium
GGATTACCCGGGACATGATCGATGAACTGTACAAGGGCGTAGCCATGGCCTGCTCCGATTACGGGTGCCAGCTGTCCGGCGGAGATCTCACCGGGTCGCATAACGCAATGATCATCTCGGTTACCGCCTATGGTGACGTGGAAAAAGAACACATTGTTTACAACAGCGGAGCAAAAGTTGACGATGCTGTTTGTGTCACCGGGGATCTGGGCAGCGCACTTGCCGGTCTCAAGGTGCTCCTGAGGGAGAAGCGGCACTGGGAAGAGTCGGAAGACCCGGTAATGCAGCCTGATCTGACGGAATGGGATTACATAGTGAAACGGCAGCTGGTACCCATTGCCCGAAAAGACTTGGTTTCCCTGTTCCGGCAAAACGAGATCCGGCCGACATCCATGATCGATGTCAGCCAGGGGCTGCTGCACGACCTGCAACGCGTCCTGACGAGCTCGCAAAAAGGAGCCTACCTGTATCAATCTGCGCTTCCCATCGACCTGCAGACACGAAAACTCGCCGATGAAATGCAAGAGGACGTCGACAAATATGCCCTGTACGGAGGAGAGGATTTTGAACTTCTGTTTACCCTTCCGGAAAAAGAGGCCGGCAAGCTGGCAGAGCTGAGCCGCGATTTTTCCGTCATAGGGAAAATAACCGGAAAACCCGGCCAGGTGGAAATGCAGACAGCCGAAGGTGACGTGATCGTATTCGGTGATGATACCGGCTGATAACGGAAATAATGCGTATCTTTAAATTATGACAAATAAAAAAGACCCTTCTACAGATACGTACGAACCAAGGAAAAAAGAAGACAGGAATCCGCGCTTCCCCATCTGGATTTACCTGATCCTGTTTCTGGTGCTCCTTGCCATCCCGTACCTGTCTGTTTTTCCCGACGGCACCAAAGACTTGACATACAGTGAATTCCTGAATCACGTGCGCAAAGGCCATGTGGAGAAAATCACCATCATCGACGGAAAAACCATTGAAGGTTTCTTCCAGGAGGATGCCGTGAAAGAAGGCCACGTGACTTTTGAAGATCCTTCTTCCGGTCGACGCTGGTTTGAAACCGCGGATGAGAAAGAAGCACTCACTTACCCGTTCCGCCTGACCATGATCGAGGGCGATGACATCCGTCCCCTGCTTGATGAATACAATGTTGCCTACGACGCCCGCATCAGTGGCAACTGGTTCAGCAATGTATTCATCTGGTTTATCCCGCTGATGCTTATCATTGCATTCTGGATTTTCATTTTCCGCCGTATGAACCCAGGCTCCCAGCTGATGAATATTGGCAAGAACAAGGCTTCGCTTTATGACCGCCAAAGCGAGCACAAGATCACTTTCAAGGATGTAGCCGGGCTCGAGGAGGCAAAAGAAGAGGTAGAAGAGGTTGTTGCTTTTCTCAAGGATCCCAAGAAATTTACCCGTCTGGGCGGGAACATTCCAAAGGGCGTGCTGCTGGTCGGTCCGCCAGGCACAGGTAAAACGATGCTGGGCAAGGCTACTGCCGGTGAAGCGGATGTGCCGTTCTTCAGCTTGAGCGGATCGGACTTTGTGGAGATGTTTGTCGGCGTTGGTGCTTCACGCGTTCGCGATCTGTTCAAACAGGCCAAGGAAAAAGCGCCTTGCATCATTTTTATCGATGAGATTGACGCAATCGGACGAAGCAGAGGCAAAAATCAGGTTACCGGAGCCAACGATGAACGCGAAAACACACTGAACCAGCTTCTTTCCGAGATGGACGGATTCAACACGGAAAAAGGGGTCATTATCATGGCAGCGACCAACCGTCCCGATGTGCTTGATTCCGCATTGATGCGTCCGGGCCGGTTCGACCGGCAGATTCTGATCGACAAGCCGGATCTGAAAGGCAGGGTGGAAGTACTCCAGGTACACACCAAAAAGCTGAAGGTTTCCGACAACGTGAACCTGCAGCTGCTGGCCTCCCAGACGCCGGGATTTGCGGGTGCCGAACTGGCCAACATGTGCAATGAGGCGGCACTGCTTGCATCCAGAAGAGACAAAGAGGCCGTTGAGATGATCGACTTTCAGGATGCCATCGAGCGGGTCGTGGCCGGTCTTGAAAAGAAAAACAAGATCATCAGTCCGAATGAACGGGAGATCATTGCCTATCACGAAGCGGGCCACGCCATCGTCGGATGGTATCTGGAACATACCGACCCGGTAATGAAAGTGAGTATTGTTCCAAGAGGTTTTGCCGCACTTGGATATACCCTGCAGACTCCGCTGGAAGACCGTTTTCTGATGACGACCGAGGAGCTGGATGACAAGATATGTGCACTGCTCGGCGGACGTGTTTCGGAGGAGATCATCTTTGGAAAGATATCCACTGGAGCGAGAAACGACCTGGAACGCATATCGCGGCTGGCATATGCCATGGTGACCGAATACGGTATGAGCGAAGAGCTTGGCTACATATCCTATCAGGATCCGTCCGAAGAGGGCGGTTTCGCTTTCCAGAAAAAGTACTCGGAACACACAGCAGAGCGGATAGATGAAGCCGTACAGACCATTATCAGAAGAAATGGAGAACGTACAAAACGGCTGTTGCTTGAGAAAAAGGACAAACTGGTAGCGCTGTCCAAAACACTTCTTGAGAAAGAGATCCTGGGTTCCCATGACCTGATCGGGCTTCTGGGTGAGCGTCCTTACGGTAACTATCCCGTTCGTTTACCTTCCGCCGAGACAAGGAATCAGGAGGTTGATTCGTTAAAAGAGGCGGAAGAGGAAGCGATAAAGGGAGAAGAGGAAGTGATAAAGGAAACAGATGAAATGGCCATGACGGCTCCCCGACACACAGGAGCATGATTATAATCGTCATGGACATTCTATGTGCCTATTAAATCAAAAATTATAAACACATAAAAGCAAAATAGAAAGCGTGGGCAGAACCGCAGTTTGATATTTCCTGCCTGATTTTTTCCCAAGGAACCTTTTCCGGCTGCTTGGATGTTGACGTATTTCCGACAACGCAAATTAACCTTCTTAGCAAATTGTGATATACGTCACTCGCAAAGAACACTTCACTGCCGCCCACCGGCTTCATAATCCGGAAAAAAGTCCGGAGTGGAACCAGGCTACTTTCGGACCATGCAACCATCCGAACTGGCACGGGCATAATTACGAGATCGAAGTCACCGTTGCGGGTGAGCCCGATCCCGAGACGGGATATGTTGTGGACCTTGGAAAATTGAAGCATGTGATCCGGGATCGCATCATCGCAAAATGTGATCACAAAAACCTTAATCTGGACGTGGGTTTTCTTGAGGGAGTCATTCCCTCTGCCGAAAATCTGGCAAAGTCCTTTTTTTACGAACTTCAGGACGATGTGGCGGCGATTTGCAAGAACGGAACACTGCACTCTGTCAAACTGTTTGAAACAGAACGTAACATAGCCGAATACCGGGAAAACTAACTTATCCATTTCTATCACTACCAATGATTACCTCGACGCTTAAAAGATTTTACGATCCGACGTTCACTGTTACCGATGCGTACAAAAGCAGCCTGCCTGACCTGCAAAACGGGCCGGCTTCTCTCATAGAAGGTGCCAACGTGCCGATTCAACAGGTGGGTATTTCCAATTTCCGTCTGCCCCTGAAGTATGAAACCCGCGATGGCCAGATTCTGACACTTGAAACATCCGTGGACGGCTATGTAAGTCTGGATGCAGGGAAGAAGGGAATCAACATGAGTCGGATTATCCGCACCTTTTACGAATTTAAGGATGATGTCATGTCACAGGATGTGCTCGAGTATATCCTGCGGGCTTACCGTGACAACCTGGAAAGCAAGGAGAGTTACCTGAGACTCCATGTGAATTTCCCGATGATGCAGGAAAGTCTGCGATCCGATATGAGCGGTTACCAGTACTACCCGCTATCCTTCGAGGGCCACATGGATGAGCATGGGCGCCTGCGCATGTTCATGCACATTGATTTTGAGTATAGCAGCGCTTGTCCGTGTTCTTTTGAACTTGCAGAGCACGCCCGGAATACACGTGACGTAGCCGCTATTTCGCACAGCCAGCGCAGTATCACCAATGTAACAGTGGAGTGCACGTCGTTTATGGAGCCCGAGGCATTGATCGAACTGCTTCGAAACGCCTTGAAAACCGAAACACAGGTGATGGTCAAGCGTGAGGACGAGCAGGCTTTTGCCGAGCTCAACGGAGCCTATCAGAAGTTTGTCGAGGATGCAGCCCGCCTGATCTACGATCACCTGAACCGCGTTCCCGAGGTGCGGGACTTCGTAGTCCGCTGCAACCACATGGAAAGCCTCCACAGCCACGATGCCATCAGCCGCATCTGCAAGGGAGTGCCGGGCGGGCTTCGCTGATCTGCTTCCGCGTGTACCAAAATTTAAATTGCGCGCGCATGTGGCCGGGCCAGTTACCGATAATTGATCCTCAGACCTGTTGCCACGTACCAAAATATCGCTTTTGGATCCTATTATCGGTTCTATTCACTAAGCGCTTCGCGAATCAGCAGTTCCTGCTCCGCAGCATGAATTTGCGCTGAACCGGTTGCAGGTGAGGCTGAAGCAACGCGTCCGGCATACTCCAATTTCATGCCATCGCGGAGAAGTTCATCTATACGCGGCTGGACGAAACCCCATCCACCCATGTTTTTTGGTTCTTCCTGACACCAGATCACGGATTCAGCATTACCGTATTTGGCGAGAATCTCTTTGAGGCTTTCGTCGGGAAACGGATAGAACTGTTCCATCCGTACCACAGCCACATCTTCCTTTTCCTCTTTTTCGCGCAGGGCCAGCAGATCGTAAAAGACTTTGCCGGAGCAAAATACCAGGCGCTTAACCGAAGATGCATCGGTAATCGCATCATCATCCAGCACTTCATGGAACGCCCCCCTGGCCAACTCCTCGATGCTGCTTACTACTTTGGTATGCCGCAACAGGCTTTTGGGTGTCATGATCACGAGCGGCTTCTTGGCGATACGCAAGGCCTGTCTCCGCAGGATATGGTAGAACTGCGCCGGCGTAGTGCAATTGACTACCTGCAAATTGTTGTCGGCACAAAGCTGCAGGTATCGCTCAAGGCGTGCGGATGAGTGCTCGGGTCCCTGTCCCTCATATCCATGCGGAAGAAGCAATACAATGCCGCTGGTCTGTCGCCATTTGGATTCACTCGCGGCGATATACTGGTCAATGATGATCTGGGCGCCATTGCTGAAATCTCCAAACTGCGCCTCCCATAACACCAGGACTTCGGGACGCAGACTGCTGTAACCGAACTCGAATCCGACTACGGCAAACTCGCTCAGGAGGCTGTTGTATATCTTGAACGCAGCCTGGTTTTCCTCAAGGTTGTTCAGGGGAACAAAAACCTGGTCTTTTTCGGTGCCATGAAGTACCGCGTGCCGGTGTGAGAAAGTGCCGCGCTCGGAATCCTGTCCGGTCAGCCGAACCGGATGCTTTTCGACAAGCAGACTGCCGAGAGCCAGTGCCTCTGCAAATCCCCAGTCGATTTTTTTCTGGTTCTTTTCAACGATTTCACTTCGTTTGGCCAGGATCCGTAGCAGTTTCGGATTGGCGTCAAAATCTTGTGGAAGGGTGTTGAGGTTTCGGCCGATCTCCTTGAGTTTGTCCAGGTCATAGGTTGTATCCGGCATGTGCCTGGACCACTCCTTCTGCGCCAAATCCTTGCGCTTTAGATGCTCTTCGGTAAGTTGCCCGATACTGCCGGCTTTCCGGGCATCATTGAATGCGGCCTCCAGCAACTCGTCAAATTCATCAAAGATTTGCTGCACTTCCTTCTTGGTCAATTCGCCCCGCTCCACCAGCTGGCGGGTGTAATGCTCGCGCACACTCGGATGGTCCTGGATCTCCTTGTACAGATAAGGCTGCGTAAAGACCGGTTCGTCCCCCTCGTTGTGTCCGTGCTTGCGGTAGCAGATCAGGTCAATAACCACATCCTTGCCAAATTTCTGCCGGTAATCAAGCGCCAGCTTGATGCTCTGGATGGCTGCTTCAGGCTCATCGCCGTTCACGTGGAATATTGGGGCCAGGATCATCTTGGCCAGATCCGAGGCGTATTCCGTGGAACGTCCGTCCCTGGGAAGTGTCGTAAACCCGATCTGGTTGTTGATGATCAGGTGTATCGTTCCACCGGTGGAATAGCCCTTGAGCTGCGACATGTTAAGCGTCTCGGCAACAACGCCCTGACCGGCAAAGGCTGCATCCCCGTGGATCAGCAGCGGAACCACTTTTTCCGGCGCCTTCTTTTTGCCAAACTTATCCTGAAGCGCCCTTGCGGCACCTTCGACCACCGGATTGACCGACTCCAGGTGGCTGGGGTTGGGCATCAGCAGCATGTTGATCTCCTTGCCATCACTGGTCTTGTACACTGCCGTGGTGCCAAGGTGATACTTGACGTCACCGGTACCCATGGCACTTTCCGGGTCGATGTTCCCCTCAAACTCCGCAAATACTTTTTTGTAGGATTTGCCCATGGTGTTCACAAGCACATTCAATCGCCCGCGGTGCGCCATACCCAGTACAACATCGCTGACATCGTAACTGCCCGCTCGTTCCAGCAGATAATCTAGCATCGGTATCACACTATCTGCCCCTTCAAGAGAGAAACGCTTGTGACCGATGTATTTTTTGTGGAGAAACTCTTCGAAAGCGCTGGCCTGATTCAGTTTATGCAGGATGCGACGCTTCTGCTCCTTGGCAAGCTCCGGATCGTTCACGCACGATTCCATTGTGTCCCGCAGCCAGGAACGCTCCTCAACCTCCAGAATGTGCGTGTACTCGGCACCGATGTACCCGCAATAGGTCTTTCTGAGGATGTCGATAATGTTGCGCAGGGAAGTAACCTGATCCGATCCGCCGAGGTAGGGCACATAGAACTTGCGGTCCAGGTCCCACATGGTCAGGCCATGGTAGTGGAAATCCAGCTCGGGATTGTAGCCGGTGCCGAACTGCAGCGGATTCAACTCGGCCATGACGTGCCCGTGCCTGCGGTAACGGTCCACAAGCCGGCTGACTGCCACTGCTTTTTTATCTGACTCGACCCGGTCCGAACCGCCATCCAGAGAACCGGTGTACTGGTCTTCACCGAACGGGATGGGTTCGTAGGGTATGTTAAACTCTTCAAAAATGGACTCGAAGAAATCAGTCGGTCCGGCCAGGAACTCCTGGATGCGGGCCAGGAACGATCCCGACTCGGCGCCCTGGATGATGCGATGGTCGTAGGTGCAGGTCACGTTCATGACCATGCTGATACCCAGGTTGCTCAGCAGTTCCTGTGACATGGATTGGAACTCGGCGGGATAGTTCATGGCCCCGGTGGCGATAATGGCACCCTGCCCTTTCATCAATCTTGGCATGGATGATACCGTGCCGATCGTCCCCGGATTGGTGATGGTGATGGTGGTGTTCTGGAAGTCGCCGACCTCAAGCTTGCCTTTCCGGGCCCGGTTGATGAGGTCAAGGAACGCATGTGAAAATTCACTGAAGGACATCTTGTCGACATTCTTGATGTTCGGAACCACCAGATTGCGTGACCCGTCCTTGTTCGAAATGTCGATTGCGATACCCAGGTTCACACCCTTCGGCACAACACGCGCCGGCTTGCCATCCTTGTGCCCGTAATGATGATTGAGCTGGGGATACTCCCTGAGTGCACGGATGACCGCCCAGCCGATGAAATGGGTCAATGTTGCCTTTGGCTGCAACCGTTTCTCCAGGTAGCTGTTGATGATGCGCCGGTCCTCCATCAACATTTTCACCGGGATGACCCGCAATGAAGTGGCTGTTGGCAACTCAAGGCTCGACTCCATGTTGGTCGCCAGCTTGCCTGCCGCTCCTTTCAATGGCTTGAATTCGAAAAGCTCCTCTTCCTCAGTGTCGGAAGGTTCTTTGGCAGCTTTCTGCTCAGGTACCTTTTTGCCGCGACGCTTCGCCTCCGCATCCTTTTCTGCCGGGGCCTTTGTCCTGTCGTCCGCTTTTTTCCTGTCGGCACGCTGTTTGTCACTCTCGACGCGATCCTCTTCTTTTGCGTCTGGTTTTCCCGTGATTTCCGTGTCGACGTCCGCTTCTTTTGCCTGTTTACCGTTGCCCATTTCATCAAAATACTGACGCCAGTATTCCGGCACGGACTCCGGATTTTCCAGGTATTGATCGTACAACTCTTCAACAAGAGCTGCGTTGGGGCCGAATTGCGATTCTATTTGCTTCAAGGTCGGAGTGGTTTTACGGTTTCGGGTTGTTGACTGGTTTCACGGTGTCAGGTTGAGATCTGGATATACGGTGTCAGGCTGCGGTGCGGAACCGGATTCCGATTTTTCAAACGCTGAGGCAAACATGCGTGTTGCATGACATAACGGAGTAACCACTAATATATCCCTTAATATTCCATTATCCATCCTGTAATATATTCCACATAACGAAAAGCATGCAAAAAACGTTGACATTTTTTTCTTATAATCCCACATCGGAATTACCCTGAAAACAGCATTGGACTTCTGCTCAGAGAGCAACTCATCCTCATCGGCAAAAGTGATTTTCCCCGGTGTGATGCATGAACGGACCTGTTTTCCGATGTAAAGACTCTTGATTCAAAAAAAACATAAGGTTACACGTGAAAGAGAAGGAACTAACCGGCGCTGAGGATATACATTGGGATTTGTCGGATCTGTACCGGAGCCCTGATGATCCTGCCCTCGCAAAAGACCGAACCGACGTTCTGGAAATGGCGGAAAATTTCGGGGATAAGTATCGTGGCCGCGTCAGCACCCTCAGCCCCGCAGAATTCGCCGAAGCACTCCACTCATTCTCGGAAATCCTGGAGACTATGGGCCGGCTCGGATCCTATGCCTACCTCAAGTGGACTGCCAACACCGAAGACCCCGCTCTCGGCAAGGCAGTGCAGGAGATCACGGAGCTTTCCTCCGAGCTGACCCAGAAAACCATCTTTTTTACGATCGAGTGGCTGGACATGTACGAGGATGCCGCCCGCAAGCTGATCCAAAGCAAAGAGCTGGCCGGCTACCGACACTATCTGGAAACCTCCCGACTTGACAAACCGCACACACTGGAAGAAAAGGAAGAGAAAATCCTCTCTGCCAAAGCCGTTACAGGCGCGCGTGCCTGGGTTCGCTTTTTTGACGAGACGCTAGGCGCCTCCCGGTTTCAGCTTGGGGATGAAGAACTCACGGAATCCCGGATCCTGAGCCGAATGAGCGATCCTGACCGAGAAGTCCGCCGTCAGGCATCAGAAGTTTTCACGGAGGGGCTGGTGAAAATGAAGCATCCGCTCACCTTTGTCTTCAACACGCTGCTGGCCGACAAACACACCAACGACCGGCTCAGAAAATATCCGCACTGGCTTCGCGCCCGCAACCTTGCCAACGAGATTTCCGACGAAAGCGTGGAGGCTCTGGTGGATGCGGTCACAGCCAGCTACCCGCTCGTCCACCGTTTCTACCGCCTCAAAAAGCAGCTGCTCGGTGTCGATGAGATGATGGAATACGACCGCTATGCACCGGTCCTCAAAAGCAATGAAAAAATCCAATGGAAAGATGCGCGTGATATGGTACTCGATGCCTATTCCGGGTTTCATCGCGAAATGGGTGCTATAGCCGCCCGGTTTTTCGATGAAAACTGGATTGATGCCGCAGTGGTCCCCGGCAAACGCGGCGGGGCTTATTCCGCATCCACCATACCCTCTGTTCACCCCTATGTGTTCATGAATTACGACGGAAAGATCAGAGATGTACAAACCCTGGCACACGAACTGGGGCATGGTGTCCACCAGTACTTGTCCCGCAAGCAGGGCATTCTGCAGGCGGGAACACCGCTGACAACCGCGGAGACGGCATCCGTTTTCGGAGAAATGCTGGTTTTTCGCAAGCTGCTGGCCAATCTTGACAAGCCCGAAGAGAAAATGGCCCTTCTGGTGGGTAAAATCGATGACTCCATCGCAACCGTATTCCGGCAGATATCCATGAACCGGTTTGAGGACCGCATCCACCGTGCCCGGCGCGAAGAAGGCGAACTCACCGCAGACCGTTTTTCCGAACTCTGGATGGAGACGCAGGTTCCGGTTTACGGCGATTCGGTGACCCTGACGGACAACTACCGAATCTGGTGGAGTTACATCCCCCATTTTGTACATACACCGGGGTATGTGTACGCCTACGCTTTCGGGGAACTGCTGGTGCTGGCGTTATACCAGGAGTATCTCAATTCCGGCAACGGTTTCAACGATGCCTATCTGGCCATGCTGGAAAAGGGTGGCTCCGACTGGCCCGCGAATCTGATGGCTGATCTGGGGGTGGATATCTCGGAAGAGAAATTCTGGAACCGCGGTCTCCAGGCCATAGCATCCCTTATCGGCGAAGCAGAGGCGCTTTTACCGGAAATAGACCACAATTAAGAAGTATAGAGGACTATGAACCGAATACATCTGTCTCCCGTTGATGAAAAGGAAAAAGAGAACCTGTTGAATTTCCGAAAGCTTGTCCGGGATATATTATTGCTGCTCCGGACGTCGCTGGAAGCTGAAACCGTTTCGATGCACTGGGTGAATGCCAGGCGGGACCAATTTGTGCTGGCCAGTTATGCGACCAGTCGCAGGGACGTGGTGTTTCAGGATCGCGTCAGCCGCCGTAACCATTTTCTGCACAACTACAGCGCGATAAAATCGATTATCCGGCTGGAAAAGAACATCCATTTCAAACCGGCAGAGCTCACCCACTACTCCGGCATCTCGCCCATAAGCTATATCTACCTCGTTCCGCTTGTTTTCCATGCCGAAACGGTAGCCATCACGGTGGTGGAAACAACCCGGAAGCCGGAACTTTCGGCAGGGGATGAAAAGATAATTGGAGCGTATCAGAAGGTCCTGGGGCGTATGCTGCAATCCTATCAGGATATTACAGACCTTGTGGAGAAGCAGACAGAGTGGGTGGATTACGACCAGATCGTGCGCAACCTCATCAAGGCAGATCAGCCTTTGCAGCTGGCAACCGTGCTTGTAGATCAGCTGCAGCAATTTGTCGGTGATACCGGCGGGGTAGTCCTGCTTGCAAGGGGGCTCAATGCATGGCACACGGTATGCAATTCCCGTGATGCCCGGTTTCCCCCACCGGTGGGCCTGGAACTTGAAGAAGGCTCTATTGCTGCGCGGGCGCTCTCCGACGGGAAACCGTTCTTTTCACCACATTTCAATGCTAATCCGAAACGGATCTCATCGGCGGAACCACTGTGCTACGGTTCGTCGCTGGCGGTTCCGGTAATGCACCGGCAGCGTCGGCAGCTGCTTCTGCTGGTCTACTGCGAAAACCCGTTCCTTTTCAGTGATGCCATCAAGCACAAAATCGGAAACCTCTGCCTCATGGCCGGTCTGAAGCTGGAGGCCATGCTTCCTGATCTTGATGTCTACGACAATCTTTTTTCCACCCAGATTTCCTGTTATTCCAGGGATTTTTTTACCGGTGCACTGGCACGGCTTACCGGCGAGAACCGGCGAAGGGAATCGGCGATGGCGACTTGGGTAGGTATGGTCACTATCGGCAATATCAACGACCTGCGTACCCGGTACCGCCTGGAAGACCTTACCAGGCTGCAGCAGCAGGTCCTGAACGGGATCCGTCCGCAACTTTATGGCATACCAGGGATTATCGGTGCTTACAGCGATTATATTTACACCTTTCTCTTGCAATCCACAGATGAATCGGCGTTTCTTTCCTGGACAGGCCGCATAAGGGAAGCATTCCGCGAGCCGGTCGCATTGTCCCCAAAAAGCAGGGAGCCCGTGCTGCTGAACACGGGTGTGATCAGGGTTAATGGGGAAGCGGAACACGATGAACTGATTCAGAAAGTAAAAAAAGCAATGAATGAGGCACTAAAACAGCAGAAATTTATTGTGGAGGTATGACATGCCTGTTTGCTACCTGATTATCATCGATGGGCTCGGGGTGGGTGCGCAGGAAGATTCGCATCTGTACGGGGACGAGGGAAGCAACACTTTGGGACACGTGGTCGCGGAGACACGGTGCCGCCTGCCGGAACTGGGACGCATGGGCCTGGGCAATATCATCCCGCTTGATACCATCCCGCCGGTCCGTGAACCGCTCGCCGCTTTCGGCAAGATGCGGGAGCTGTCTCCGGGCAAGGACTCCACAACAGGCCACTGGGAAATTGCCGGATTGCGGATGGATCAGGCTTTTCCAACCTATCCGGATGGTTTTCCTGATAAGGTCATCGAAACGTACTGCCGGCTGACCGGGGTGAGCAGCGTGCTGGCGAACAAGCCCGCATCCGGCACCGCCGTCATTGAGGAGTTTGGCAGGGAACACCAGCAGACCGGCCTGCCAATCGTCTATACCTCGGCTGACAGCGTGTTTCAGGTGGCGTGCGACGTGAACACCGTGCCGCTTGATACCTTGTACAAGTGGTGTGAGATTGCCCGCACCAGGGTTATGACAGGCAAACATGCGGTTGGACGTGTAATTGCGAGGCCCTTTGAAGGCGAGCCGGGGTCCTATCGACGGCTGTCTGACCGGAGGCATGACTATTCCCT
Source organism: Rhodothermia bacterium (assembly GCA_007122185.1). Next base: position 12,572 of record SKUI01000167.1, read on the forward strand.
GAAGCCACCCAGACCGTTTCTACCCGGTTACCTGCAGGAGCAGGGTATCACAACAATATCGGTTGGAAAAGTCATCGACCTGTTTGACGAGGAGGGATTTGACCGCAGCCTGCGTACCAAAAGCAATAAGGAAGGCATCGAAAAACTGTTGGGCCTGATGGATGAAATCCGGTCCGGTTTTGTGTTTGCCAATCTTATCGAAACCGATCAGAATTTCGGACACCGAAATGATACCGAAGGATTTGCCGGGGCGCTGGAAGAAATAGACCAGGCCATTCCCGGTTTTCTTGAACGGCTGCAGCCCGGCGATCTGCTCATTATCACCGGCGACCATGGTAATGACCCGACCATGCCGAGTACCGATCATTCCCGTGAATTCACGCCACTGCTGGTCTATCCCGCTGCAAGCGCGGCTGGTGAAGAACTCCCTACCCGCAGCAGTTTCACGGATATTGCTGTTTCGGTATGCCAGTTTTACGGGGTTGATAACCCGTTTCCCGGTGAATCGTTTCTCAGAAAAGAAATAAATACACACATTTGACGTATAACATCCGTAAATTTGCATCGTTTTTCCTCTAAACAGAATCATTTACCCTGCAGTTGGCAGGCTGTTTGGGAAATCCTATTTGAAAGATTGTATATTGCGTGACCGGTTCAAGCGGTTCTCTGCAGTCTGAACACAAATCAAACCAACGTATTTCCAGTGGCTAAGAAGAAAAAAGAACCAAAAAATCCGAGTCCAAGCGGAATCTCAACAAGAGAATCTCAGTCTCTTGACAGGTACCTACAGGAAATTGGGAAAGTCAGTCTTATCACCCCGGATGAAGAAGTGGAACTTGCCAAAAGGATCCAGGCAGGGGATCAGGACGCCCTTGAAAAACTGACCAAGGCAAATCTGCGCTTTGTGGTTTCGGTTGCCAAACAATATCAGAATCAGGGTTTGTCTCTCGGCGACCTGATCAACGAAGGCAATCTCGGACTGATCAAGGCTGCTAAACGATTTGATGAGACTCGCGGATTCAAGTTCATTTCTTATGCCGTCTGGTGGATACGGCAGTCGATACTTCAGGCTCTTGCCGAGCAAAGCCGTATCGTGCGGCTTCCGCTTAACAGAGTGGGGGCCCTCAACAAGATAGGCAAGGAGCTTTCCAAACTGGAACAGGAATATGAGCGGATCCCGTCCGCTGCTGAACTGGCCGAAAGCCTGGAGATGACGATCTCCGAAGTTTCCGATACCCTCAAGATCTCGGGCCGCCATCTTTCCGTAGATGCTCCGTTTGCACAAGGTGAAGACAACCGCTTGCTGGATGTGCTGGAAAATGAGGAGACACCCGATCCTGATAACGACCTGATGGGAGAATCACTGAAGGTCGAGATTGAGCGGGCACTATCCAAGCTTACCAAGAGAGAGGCCGAGGTGATCAGACTCTATTTCGGGATTGGCCGGGAGCACTCACTGACGCTGGAAGAAATTGGTGAACGCTTCGATCTTACACGTGAACGTGTTCGTCAGATCAAGGAAAAAGCTCTTAGAAAACTGCGCCATCACAACAGGAGCCTGGCTTTGCGCGTGTACCTGGGATGAGACCTGCAAACATTTTTTTGCAACGCTGACAGGCATCAGTTAACAAACCGGATTAATCAAGTCATTAAGAGACAGGGTTTTGGGCTAAAACTACTGGCAAAAAGGAGAAACCCGGCAGAAGCCTCCCGAACTTTTTCTGCGCTGAAGCGTAAAATTATATAGAAAGACAAGGAATTCTGGTATAAAATTTTATCTTGATAGTAGGTGTAAAGCGTCATCATTGTGTAACAAGTAGTAGAAAGGCTTACGCAAGAAAGAACATGATTGACCGTTTTATAGAGGAAAGACTGAGCAAAACAGCAGATTTATCATCACGGTAGTATCACTGGCAGCAGCAAACCAAAGGAGTACATTATGGCACACTTGAAAAACATATCCACTTTGCTGATAGCCGCCTTCCTTTTCACTGGTTGCTATACACAGGTCAGGGTCATAGAAGAGCGTCCGGTAAGGACAGTCTCGGATCGCCATGTTGCAGAACAGACACAGCCCGTAAGCGATCAGGATATTTACGATATGGGCTATGAGGACGGTTTGCAAGATGCCGGATTGTACTTCAGGGACATAGACCGCTACCGCTGGTCAACCCGCTACCATTACAGTCACCGCTACCCGCGGCATCACTTCAGCACATCGTGGGGATTTGGCAGCCATGCCCACTGGAGCTTTGGCATTCATTATGGTTCCTGGGGATGGCATTCACCGTGGGACCCGTACTGGTATCACCCGTGGCATGCTTCCTACTGGCACTCCTGGCACAGCCCCTACCGGTGGCACTCTGCCTACCGATGGCATCGTTATCCGGCTTACGGCTGGCACGGTCCATTCGGATACGGCCCGAACTATTACGTCGTTTACAACTATTACAACGTGACCGGCCAAAGACCTAGCCGTACGCGCATGACGAGAAACCCGGTTGCTGCAACAGCTACCCGCGCTTCGGCACTTACCCGTGACGGGACCCGCACTACCGCTGTACGAGGCGCCACAAGCCCGCAAAGTGTAACCCGCTCAGGGACCTCTACAATCGATCGCAGGACTGGTGTCACCCGCAGTGCAAGCACTACTCCGACTTCCGTCCGCCGTAGCGCCGGAACGGCAACTACCCGATCAACGGGAACAGTGACCCGCAGCACTACTTCGACGCGCAGCAGCGGCACGGTTAGTAGAGGTAGTACCACTACCCGCAGCAGCGGCACGGTAAACCGGAGCAGTACGCCCCCGACCCGCAGCAGCGGCACGGTGAACAGGAGTACCACTACCCGCAGCAGCGGCACGGTAAACCGGAGCAGTACGCCCCCGACCCGCAGCAGCGGCACGGTGAACAGGAGTACCACTACCCGCAGCAGTGGCACGGTAAACCGGAGCAGTACGCCCCCGACCCGCAGCAGCGGCACGGTGAACAGGAGTTCCACTACCCGCAGCAGCGGCACGGTAAACCGGAGCAGCAACACCAGTCGCAGCAGCAGCAGTAGTTCAGGTTCGCGGTCGCGGAATGATTGACAGCCTCCCGGAATTATTTACCGACGTATTCTGTATCGTCAAACATCAATGTGAGGTTGCTGTACACTAAGCAA
>SKUI01000068.1 GCA_007122185.1 Rhodothermia bacterium
AAACCAGGCAATGACAACATTCAGGTAACAACATGATGACAGAAACTAATCGTACCACCCGTTATACCAACCGCCTCTCTGCCGGTTATATCGCCGCTTTTCTGAGCAGTATCGCCGGCCGGTTTTTCAGACTGTCGGCACTCCTGATCCTGCTGCTCGTGATTTCGCCAGCACCGAATGCGGCCGCCCAGTCCCTTACCATCTATTCCGGCAGAAGCAAGGCCCTTGTGGAACCCCTGATCAAAAAATTCGAAGCCGAACACGGTATCCGGATGAACGTACGCTATGGCGGATCCACCCAGCTTGCCGTTGCCCTGCTTGAAGAAGGCCGCCGCACGCCTGCCGATGTCTTCTGGGCGCAGGACGCCGGCGCATTGGGCGCAGTTCACCGAAACGGCATGTTTGAAACCCTTCCGCCGGACCTGCTTTCCCTGCTCCCCGAACAGCTTCACAACTCCGAGGGAACCTGGATTGCCACCAGCGGACGTGCCCGGGTCATGGCCTATTCCACTTCACGGGTGGATACGTCCCTGCTCCCCGAATCGATTTTCGGCCTGACCGACAGCCAGTGGCGCGGCCGGGTTGGATGGGCTCCCAGCAACGGGTCTTTTCAGTCGCTTCTGACCTCCATGCGACTGCTAAAAGGTGACGATGTCATCCTGCAGTGGCTTCGCGACATGAGGGGCAACAACGCCCAGAGTTATATCAACAACAGCGCCATGCTCCAGGCACTCGCGGCGGGCGAAATAGATATCGCCCTCACCAATCACTACTACCTTTTCCGGTTCCGTGAGACAGATCCCGGCTTTCCGGTCGAACAAACCTTTTTTGCGCCCGGCGATGCTGGCAACCTGGTTAATGTGGCGGGTATCGGCATGTTGGAAACGGCCGGCAACAAAGACGAGGCACTCGCCTTCATGAAATTTCTTCTCGAAGAGGAAAATCAGGAATGGGTAACACAAGAGGTTTATGAGTACCCGGTACTGGAAGGCATGTCCACGCAATCGGTTGACACCCCGCTCCGTGACATCCAGGAACTGAGCCCCGATCTTGACCTTGACGATCTCAGCGACCTGAACCGAACGCTCGATCTCCTGCGCCGGGCAGGGCTGCTGTAGCGGTTGGTCCTGTCCTGATCGTCAACGCCTGCTGTCACGGGGCGTGCCTGCATAAGGCGTGCAACCCATGTTGGATCAAAAAAGGATTTACAGGATTTGCTGCAAAAAATAACCTACATATTCCGCAAGTATAACCTGCCCTCATGGTACTTCCTGGCGCCTGCGGTGCTGGTCGGTCTTTCTGTGCTCATTCCGCTCTTCTATCTGCTGGTCCGGGCCCTTGAAGCCGACACGCAGCTGTCCATGGAGCTGGTTTTCCGCTACCGGAACCTCCGGCTGCTTTACAATACGCTGCTGCTGGCTTTCGGGACACTTGTCGTGGGCACACTGATTGCCCTGCCGCTGGCATGGATCACAACGCGGACCGATATCCCCGGACGCAAGATCCTCACCCTGATGGGTGTTCTGCCGCTCGCCATACCCGGATATGTCATGGCTTACGCCCTGTTGGGCTTTACCGGCGCCAACGGCACCATGGCTCTGGTTTTCGGGCTGGAACTGCCCAGGCTTGGCGGTTTCACGGGGGCATTGACGGCCATCAGCCTCTACACGTTCCCCTATCTGTATCTGAACTTTCGTTCGGCGCTGGCCGGCCTTGATCCTTCCCTTGAAGAGGCCTCGCGATCGCTTGGCTACCGTCCGGCCGAAGTGTTCTTCCGGGTCACGATGCCACAACTGCGTCCGGCTTACTATGCCGGCACCCTCATCATCTTCCTGTATGTCCTCGGCGATTTTGGTGCGGTCTCACTGATGCGTTTCGAGACCTTCAGTTACGCCATCTATCTGCAGTATGCAGCTTCTTATGACCGGGTGTATGCTGCCTGGCTGGCACTGATGCTGCTGATCCTCACATCATCGGCACTCGTAGTTGAATACAAGTTGCTGCGCGGCCTGTTTTTTCACCGCACCGGTTCCGGAAGCGAAAAAAAGGCTGCCATCATCTCGCTTGGCTACTGGAAATGGCCCGCCTATATCTTCGTGACGGTCCTGGTGCTGCTGTCTTTTGTCCTGCCGGTCAGCACCATACTTTTCTGGATGATGCAGGCCTTTGACACGCAGCAGCTGGCCGGCTTGCAGCGGGCCCTGACGGCATCGGTCATGGCGTCGGCCCCGGCTGCCGTGCTGGCTACGGCCCTTGCCATACCATTGGCGTACATTGGGGTGCGTCATCCTTCACGCCTCACGCGCGGTCTCGAACGTGTCGCCTACCTGGGCTATGCCACTCCGCCCCTGGCCTTCGCCCTGGCCCTGATCTTCTTCACGCTCAACGCCGTTCCGATACTCTACCAGACACTAACGCTGCTGATCCTGGCTTATGCCCTGCATTTTCTTGCCGAGGCCATCGGTCCGGTGCGCACCGCCCTGTACCAGGCCTCACCCCGGCTTGAGGAGGCAGCCCGGTCGCTGGGCTACGGACGCCTCAAGGCCTTTTTCCTGGCAACATTTCCGGTCATGCGGAACGGTTTGATCGTTTCGGCCGCTTTTGTATTCATGTCGGCAATGAAAGAGCTGCCCATTACGTTTTTGCTTGCGCCGGTCGGTTTCCAGACCCTTGCCGTGAACGTCTGGAGCTATACCGCCGAGGCCATGTTCAGTCAGGCGGCTCCCTATGCTCTTGTAATTTTGTTATTTTCGACCTTGTTCGTCGGGCTTCTTTTTGCCCGCGAATGGACATCGCGTTAATTTGCACCCTATGCGCCAACAAGTGGACCCCATGGATACCCTTCTCATAGCAAGTGGCCTCACGAAAGCATTCGAACCCTCTGAAAAGGTGGTCGACCGGGTTTCGTTTTCAGTTAACCGGCAAGAGATTTTTGCCATTCTGGGACCCAGTGGATGTGGAAAGACTACCACGTTGCGAATCCTTGCCGGCTTTGAGCATCCCGATGGAGGCGAAGTGATTCTGAATGGGCGTACATTGGCCAGAAACGGATCAGCATCCCGGAATTCTGTCTATGTGGAGCCGGAAGAGCGCGGAATCGGTTTCGTTTTCCAGGATTATGCGCTTTTTCCCCATTTGTCGGTGATCCGGAATGTAATGTTCGGGCTGCGAAATGCGGCTCGCAAACAGCGTGAGGAACGTGCCCTGGAAATTTTGTGCATGATGGGACTTCGTGAATTCAGGAACCGGAGTCCTTTTGAACTTTCGGGCGGACAGCAGCAGCGTGCTGCCCTGGCCAGGGCCATTGCCCCCACACCGGAACTTATTCTGCTGGATGAACCCTTTTCCAACCTGGATGCCGTGCTGCGACAGTCGACCCGCGATGAAATCCGCTCACTGCTGAAAAAAGCCGGCATGACCGCCGTACTGGTGACCCACGACCAGGAAGAGGCGCTCTCGTTTGCCGATCGCATCGCCGTAATGAACAATGGCCGTATCGAACAGATCGGTACTCCTGAGGAGGTTTATTACCGTCCCCGCACCCGTTTTGTGGCCCAGTTCCTGGGCACCACCAACCTGATTACAGCCGAAGCCATCGGTGCCACGGCACTTACGGAGTTCGGCCGGGTCAACCTGGACCGTCCCGCCACAGGACGCGTCACCCTTTCCATCCGTCCCGAGCACCTTACGGTGGAGAAACCCAACCGCCACTACGACAATTACCTGGGAGAGATCATATCCCGGGAATTCAAGGGGCACGACATCACCTACCGGGTGCGCATCAAAGCCCGTGAATGCCTTGTGCACACCGACAACCGGAACCATTTCCGTGCCGGCGACCAGGTAAATGTGCGCCCGCTCGAGACCGCCGTGGTACTTGAGGAGCCGGATATTGACGTCAGCTTTGAGGTCGGCGCGGACAAACCTGCATCCTGACATTTCAAGTTTGCAACTACAGATCGATCAGAACAGCCGCGTAGTCGTCAATTTTCCTGATGTATTCTTTCTGCAGCAACGGTGAGGATATCATGAAATCGGCAGACGATCGGTTGCAGGCCACGGGAATATTGTACACCACAGCCAGCCTAAGCAGCGCTTTCACATCGACATCATGCGGCTGGGCAGACATCGGATCCCAGAAAAAGATCATCATATCGATATCTCCATCCGATATTTTGGAACCGACCTGCTGATCCCCACCCAGCGGCCCGCTCTTGAAGCGGTAGACATCCAACCCCAGCTCGTTGGCAATGATCCCCCCGGTGGTGCCGGTGCCATACAGCTCGTGATGTGCAAGCAGTTCCTTGTTCCACCGGGCCCACTCCACAAGCTCCTGCTTCAGATTGTCATGAGCAATCAGAACAATTTTCTTTTTTTCTTTCATGGGGATCCGGTTGTGCAGCTTTTTTCCGGTTCCGAAGGTGGATGGATTGATTTGTGAACTCATAATGTGATCTGTTGTGGATTTTTCCAAAAATAGGACAGTTATTGAGCAGGCAGGTTAATGTATCTGGGAAAATACGTTATCCTTCCTGCTTGATGTGCGCCCCGCCGGGCGCACAAACAAAAAAAGCGCAATCTCACATTTTGCGGGATTACGCTTTTCGGATGCGGAGAGAGTGGGATTCGAACCCACGGAGCCCCGTGAAGGGCTCAACACCTTAGCAGGGTGCCGCTTTCGACCACTCAGCCATCTC
>SKUI01000232.1 GCA_007122185.1 Rhodothermia bacterium
GCAGATCGCCTGTGATGCCTACGGAAACCGGAAAGCGGATCATTGCCCAGGCTCGCAGGATTCTGGAGGAAGTGGATCATCTGCATCGTCTGGCCGGTGAGATGAGCGATCAGGTGGAGGGTGAGCTTCGGCTGGGGGTTATCCCGACCGTGGCGCCGTTTCTGCTGCCATTATTCCTTCAGGAGTTGTTGGATGCGTATCCCAAGCTCCGGATCACCATCAACGAGCTGACCACCAGCGAGATCGTAGTCCAGCTCAAAAGCAACATGATAGATGCGGGGATACTGGCCACACCGCTTGGACAGGAGGCGATCCGCGAAATTCCGCTGTATAATGAACCGTTTGTTGTTTACCGGAGCAAGATGCTTCCGCCAATCCGGCCCGGGAAAAAGCAGAACAAGCTGCTGCCGGAAGACCTGGATCTGGACCGTCTCTGGCTGCTTGAAGAAGGACACTGCCTGCGCAGTCAGATCGCCGCGCTTTGTGAATTGAAAAAACAGAACAGGACCTACAGCAACCTGGTTTACGAGGCCGGCAGCATAGACTCCCTCAAGCGTTTGGTCGATTCCAATAACGGCATTACCATTCTGCCCGCGCTGGCTATCCGTGATTTTTCAGAAACGGAGATGAAATCGGTTCAGTATTTTCGGGATCCGGTTCCGGCAAGGCAGATCAGTATTGTCACCTACCGCCATCATCTCAAGGAGCGTATCGTGGATGTGTTGAAAGAGGAAATTCAGAAGAGGGTTGCCCCGCTGGTGGACGAGAGCAGACCCTTCAAGATTCTGGATGTGTGATTCCCCGCATGGCCCTGACCGGGCCAGAGTCTCTCCCGCATCCTCCCAAGGCCCGGTATCTCTCCCGGACCATTTTACGGTCCGGGCTTTATGGAACAAAGGGTGTTTATTTGCTGGGGCCCTTCTTGACAGGCGTCTATTTGATCAGCATCATGGTGCGTCGCTCTGTGAATTCCCCGGCGACAACTTCGTAGATGTAGGTGCCTGAAGAAAGACTGCCGGCATCGAAGCGTACGGCATGCAGACCGGGCAGGTGTTGCTCGTCGGCAAGCACGGCTACCGGCCGACCCAGGATGTCGTAGACGGTGATCCGGACATGGGAAGCGGCGGGCACTTCAAATGTGATGCGGGTGTCGGGGTTGAACGGGTTGGGATAGTTCTGGTTGAGCACAAACGTTTCGGGGATGCCGGGCTCAATGGGTTCCACACCCAGCGGATCGCGTACATAGACGCTTGCCGTGTCGGAAAATGTGTCGAAATGGGCCACAATGTACCCTCTGCCATAATCGTGGGCCTTGAACCGGCCGTCGGCGGTGAGCTCGCCGTCAAGGTCGATAAGTTCCCAGGTAACCTCATCACCGGCGCCGGGCAGTTCATAGCCGTAAATGTCAAACAAGCGGGTGGTGAATGCAGCTGTTTCGGAGGTATCCACGGCCACGTGTGCCGGTGAAATAACCAGGTTTTCACCGATGTCAGCGTATGACACTTCGGCTACAGCCAGAATTCCGTTTGCAACAGACCGGAAGGCACCGAGGCCGAACGACCAGTCGTGGTTGTTTTTATGTTCGTCACGCACGACGAGCGTGCTGGAACCGCCACCGTCCAGGTTTACCGCATTCCAGGCACCCAAGCCTCGCATTATCGTGGCCATCTCCTGCATGGTGGCGCCCCGGCTGAAGTGCTGGCGTCCGTCCACCACCGCAAAAATGACGATGGTGCTGTCCTCGTTGAAACCGACACCGGTACGCGGGTGGCGCCCTCCGGAGTGATGCTGACCAAACCCTTCAAATCCCACGAATTCGTCTGTGGCATGTTCGCCGTTGGTGAGCAGCCGGGGTCCGCCTCCCATCAGTTCGGCGATCTGCTTTTCAGCCAGCTCATCATGCAGGGAGGGAACAACCTTCATGGTGATGTGCACCTGATCGTCGACCTCCAGCTTTGTGTACAAACTGTCGGCCATGGCACCGGTTCCGGTCAGGACGTAGTCGTCCGGTCCAATGGTCATGCTGCCCTGGTGCCGCTGGACCGCGGTCACTTCAAACTGTACAGGAGCGTTGGTGGTGATATCTTCGAGGGGACGGAGCCGCCATTCTGTTGCCAAGGTATCCGATCGGGTCGTGTTGCCGGTGTAGTAGTTGTACAGCACCAGCGCATTATTGGCCTGTGCACGGTTCAACCGGAGAATCCGGAACGTGGATTCATCCGCAAGGCGCAGTTCCCCGTTGAAGTTGAGGATGTCGACGACCGGCATTCCATCCGAGGTCATGCCAAAAGAGGAGCGGTTCCGGTATCCACCGAAGACATACTCCCCGCCGATGATCTGTCCGTCAGCCAGCTTGCCATAGGGACCGGATCCGAAATAATCCCCGTTCAGCGCACCGATGACCAGATGTCCGTTCCCGGTATTTCGGGTGGACATGTTGCGGACCAGTTCGTTGCCAAGGCTCAGACGGTCATTTGCCAGGACCGTGGTGATTTTGTTCTCAGGAAGCGAGATGTCAATTTTCAGTGCTGTGATACGCAGATTGGGGGATCTGGAGTCGATGTACGTAAAAGTGGTCCCCGGTCCGACCACGGTGCGGGTGGTATCCTGTGCCTGTGCGGATGCCGGCGGCAAGATAAAACATAATGCGAACAGAAAGGGAAGGGATCGTAGCAGATGTTTCATGGGGTCTGTATTATTCGGGTGTCGAAGATGAGATATGGGAGGATTTTGCTGCAGTGTGCATTTTGTGGTGTAATATCAAATCAAAAAGGGTCCCTGTAACCATGTGCTTGCACACTGTTCTGGTTAAGTTGCAAAATAGTTTCCTGTGAATCAACGAAAAAAGCATCATTGGCAGTTGGCTTCTGTGGATACCCGAGCGGTTGCCGCTTGTCTGGTTCACGCATAAATCATATCTTTCGGTTTCAGAAGAGATACAGACTCCAATAGACTCCACAAGGCATGGCAACATGCATTTTGGTTATGTTCCCGGGTTCTTAGCTCAGTTGGTTAGAGCGCCACGTTGACATCGTGGAGGTCGCTGGTTCGAATCCAGTAGAACCCACTTTATGCTATTGATATTTATATACTTGAGGCCAGAGAGAGAAAAAAGAGGTGCGCTAAGCGAGTCCTATGAACATGCCCGCCACATGTGATTCGCACCGGCAAACCATAAGCCAGGAAGTTTCTTCTGTCATTGTTTTTTGGGCTGGAATGACTTCAATTCTTGTACCGTCGGATCATCGCCTCCAGATAGCGTGATTTGACCTGCTTGTTGGCCAGCGCTTGCTTGACCGGTGGAAGCTTAAGCACCACGCCGAGGATGGCGGCCATCGCCCGGTGACTGTACAATGCCTGGTTGTCGAAGATCAGGTGCTGCAGTTTTCCCCGCTCAATGGCCATGATCACGGCTCGGTGGGTCGAGTCCAGCGGTGTGATCACTCTTTTTCCCCGCTCCCTGAGTCGTAGGGCATCGGTTTCACAGACCTTCACGCACAGTCCGCATCCCAGGCAGAGATCCTCGTTCACTTTGGCTTTTTGCCTCTTGGGACGCTTTGGGTCGTTGGCCGACACACGCCCGATCGCCTCGACCGGACACACCTGTGTACACTGCACGCAACCGTTGCATTTCTCCTCGTCAACTTCGGGCAGGTAGTTGGTGGTGTGGACCGGGTGCAGCATTCCGAATCGCCGCGCCGCGATCATCGCCTCGCAGCAGCATCCGCAGCAGTTGCAGATGAAACTCACGCCCTCGCGCACGTTTTCGCCGAACTGCACCAGGTTGTTGTCCCAGGCCTGTTGCAGCAGGTCCAGGCCTTCGGCCGCATCCACCCGGCGGGCAAACCCGTGCCGTTCCAGGGAATATGCCGGGTTCCCGAACGTCATGCAGATATCCATCGGCGCGCTGCAGGACTTGTCCATGTGATGCATCTTGTGGCGGCAATAGCAGATGCCCACGGCCCGGTGTTTTGCCGTGCGGATGACCTCGCTGGCACGTTCGTAGTCGAGTACGTGCAGCCCGTTATCAGTCGGGAGGGCGGGCTCGTGCACGAAGGTGCGTCCGAGCTGCGTCTCGCCGTCTGTGAAGAGATCCCGGATGAAATCCTCCTCCACGTTCATGTACTCGTAGAACAGTTCGCTGAGCACTTTCTGGTCGATGTCGCCCCGGGTGCGCATCAGCGAGAACTCGAAAAAACCGGCCATGGGCGGGGGCAGCACATAGGTGGGGGTACTGTCTTTTTCGATATCCAGCAGGATGGCCCTGTCCGCCAGCCGGTCCAGCACCTTTTGGGCTTCGGCCGGCGGGATGCCCCAGATGCGTGCGGCCTTTTCGGCGGTGAAAGGTTTGATCGGAAGCTGCGAAAGCAGTTCGGCCTCCTTTTCATCCATCAGCATTCCGAGGATGCGGAAGAGCAGTTCTGTTGGCGGGGCGCCCTGTGGAAAGCGGTTCAGGCGATCGGCCAGAGCTGCAAAGCCGGATTTCGTGACGTGATGAGCCATGGTCAAACCTCCGGTTCATGTGTTTATGATTTTTGATGCAAGAGGTCACATAGAATGTCCATGACGATGATAATCATGCTCCTGTGAGTCTGGTTGCCGTCATGGACAGTACAGGTGTCACAAGGAAACTGGTTCTGGATATTCGGAAATAATTTCATTTCAATGTAAACAAATCGAGTATAAATAAA
>SKUI01000089.1 GCA_007122185.1 Rhodothermia bacterium
CGGACATCGCAATCACGCCGGATTGCGCAGCAGAAAGGCCTTGATCCCCGCAATCATGGTACGAACCCGCTCCACCGAAATCTGCTCCTTATCCCCGGCCGATGCCGCTTCCCGCAATACCAGCCACTCCTCCACCCGCTGCTGCTGCTCGCTGTCGAAAACGCCGTTTTCAACCAGTTCCCGGACAACCTGAGCCACAGGCAAGGAATTTCCCTCCTCATCGTCGATATGCAAACCCTTCCCGGAAGCCAGTTTTCTCAGATGGGTCTCCAGGGTGGATCCGGCCAGTACGGCTGCGGCCTTTTGATCCCCCCGCGACAGCTGATGCACCGCTACATTCAGAAAACCTCCGAAGGTTTCGGCATCAAAATGAAAGGGATCGGCTATCGGCTGGAACCGGCCGTGGTGGATATCATCCCGAAGCGCCTTGACCACTCCGAAGACCAGGCCGGTCCGGCCCGGCGCGTCAGCCTTCTGCTCGGAAACCGCCGTGATGGCCAGCGTATAATCGGAATCACTGCCGGAAATGCGTCTGACGGACGCGATTGCCTTCCCGATCAATGCGCTGATATCCTTTCCTTCCACTCCTTCCACCTTGACATCCTCTCCTTCAGATGCCGGTTTCGGCCGGTCATTATGGACTGCAGACAGTTCTCGAAACCTGGTCAGGATAGTATCCAGCTCGTCGAGAATCTGTTTCAAATCCATTGGAGTATCCGTTATGGGTTGGTCGAAACCTTAACCGGCAGCATTGGATGGTCCGGCATTGCCATTCATCCGTTTCAGCTCTTCCTGGTCTTTTTTCGACAGGTTAGCCACAACCATGTCGTAGGAGTGGCGCGTCCACTCCCTGATCAGGTCCGCCGGAACCGGTCCGTCCAGCATAATGCTGTTCCAGTGTTTCTTGTTCATGTGATATCCGGGCAGCACATATTCGTACTGCTCCCTGAGCGCAACCGCTTTTTCCGGGTCACATTTGAGGTTGATGAAGTTGAATGTGTCCACGTTGGTCAAACTGTACATCTTGTCCATCACAAAGAACACCAGCGCATCCCCGTCAAAAGGAAACCGCTCCTCCGTGCCGGGCAGGGACAGGCAAAATTCCCGATACTCTTCGATATTCATGGCAGTTACTTGTTTGGTATTCGTGGCAGCAACCCATCGCTGCAAGCCGGACAATTTCATCAGGAAACCGACCCATGCTTGCCCCTGTTTTCGGCGGTTTTCCTGGTGATTCGGCGATTTGGTACATAAAAGTAATCAGTACCAATATGCCTATTACCCCGTTCAGGGTCAAACCCGACTTGACAAATTTGCAGGGGTCCTGTTACCCGGATCAGAGTCAAACCTCACTTGCCGTATCTGCAGGGTTCGGACATCCCGGACAGAAGCCGTCACTTGAAATACAAATCACATGCGATGTATCACCGACACAGGGGGCCGCATCTGGTGGACCTGTTGCGTAAACATACCTGTCATGCATATTTTCATGGAAATTACAAGTAAAAACCCTATTCTTCCGTAATACCATTAGAAATACGACAAGGCAGCCATGAAGCAGTGCATACTGTTTGTTTTCCTATTTGCAATCATACCCTTTTGGCTTCAGAGCTACGCTCAGGAGCCAGATTCCGGCAATCTGAATCTGGATGCCGGCGACGTGGTAACCGACGGGGACGGGAACGAATACCACACTATTCAGATCGGCGAGCAGGTGTGGATGACCCAGAACCTGCGCACTGCTCATTACACCAATGGTGACAGTATCCCCAATGTGATGGATAGCCGTGAGTGGGCCACCTTGTCACACGGCGCATGGGCGTATTACAACAACGACGATTATTTTGAAAGCGAATACGGCAAACTGTACAACTGGCATGCCGTCAGCGACCCCCGCGGATTATGTCCGGAAGGATGGCGTGTTCCATCCCACGAAGACTGGAAAACCCTTGAGCTGTTCCTGGGCATGCCTGAAGCAGATTTGGAGCGTACCGGGATTCGCGGAAGGGAGGAACGGATTGGCGGCAGGCTGAAAAGCACCGGCGCGCAACACTGGCGGGCTCCCAACGAAGGGGCCGGCAATGAGAGCGGGTTTGGCGGTCTCCCCGGCGGCAATCGTACCGAAGCCGGTGAATTTTACGGCATTGGACATGTCGGCCTGTGGTGGACATCCACAGAAGCGGGTACCGGTATGGCCTGGATGCGGATGCTTTCACATGACAGCCCCTACGTGAACCTGCTTTACGCTGACAAGCAATTTGGTTTTTCTGTACGATGCGTACAGGGAGCAGCCCCACCATCGGATGAGCCGGTGCTTGCTGAGATCATGACCGATCCTGTGTCTGATATTTCTGCCCGTAGTGCCGTGGCTGGCGGGACCATTTCCAATGAAGGGAGAACATACGTCACCCAGCGAGGATTTGTGTGGGATGCCTCCCGCGAACCAACCTTGGAGAACTACAGGGGAATGACCTTGTCGGGTGTCGGAAGTGGTTCATTTATGGCATCTATCACCGGATTGGAACCCGAAACCACATACCGCGTGCGGGCTTTCGCCGTGACCGAAGCCGGCATCGCCTACGGAGAGCCCGTCTCCTTCACCACGCCACCGGAAGTAGTGTACGGAACCCTGAGGGATATCGACGGCAACGAATACCGCACCATTGAAATCGGCAACCAGGTCTGGATGGCCGAAAACCTGCGCACTTCGCGCTATCGCAATGGTGAGGACATCATCTATGTCATGTCAAACAGCGAATGGCAGGATCTCAACCAGGAGCAGACTGGAGCATGGGCTTTTTACAACAATCATGCCGGGAACGAACCCTTTGGCCTTCTGTACAACTGGTATGCGGTCAACGACTTCCGGGGGCTTTGTCCGACAGGATGGCGCGTTGCCACCGACCAGGACTGGCAGCAGCTTGAACGCTATTTGGGAATGAACCGGAACGAAGCCAATACCACCGGATGGCGGGGGCAGAACGCCAACGTCGGCGGCAAGCTCAAGGCTGAAGGCACCGAATTCTGGCGCAGTCCCAACACCGGTGCCACCAACGAAAGCGGCTTCACGGCACTGGCAGGTGGATACCGCTTCACCAGCGGGTCGTTTTCCTACCTGACGTTTTTCGGCTACTGGTGGACGGCAACCGAGGCCGATGCCAACACGGCCTGGCGCCGACTGCTGTTCAACAACCGGGAAAGCATCAACCGGATGAACTACGACAAACGGTACGGCTTCTCAGTGCGTTGCGTGCAGAACTGATTTTCTCGTGAATTATTGTAATATTTTGTAATATATTGCCAAGTAATTAAGCGCTCAAACCATTAGCAAGCACGTGATATGTAAATATTGGGGGAGAGAGGATGGTCCGGTTCGTACTGCGTCATCCCTTACGTTATTGCTTCAATCCAACCCGTTCCACAGCCAATCCGAACACGGGTAAGAGCATCTTTGGTTTCGCCATCCGGCCCACACGGCGGAGCAACCGTACGACGGAATGCCGGTCCGGCTACCAGACGTATCCATACCGTCAGCTGTCTCCCATGCACCGTTACGTGCATCAAAGTAACTTTTTATTACAAAGTGTTCAAACACTCAAACCCTTTCTGCCATGAAAACATTCGTTCGATGTCTTCTTCTATGTCTGTGGATGGGTATGCCGTTCACTCATCTTGTTGCGAACAATATCCAGATTACCAACATCCGGCTCGCCGGTGACGATGTCCCGGAAGGGTACCGTGATATTGTCTTCGACCTGCAGTGGGAAAACTCCTGGCGCACTGACAAGCTGGTCCCTAACTTTCCGCTCGACAGGGGCAACTGGGACGCTGCATGGGTTTTCCTGAAATACCGTGTGGATGATGCGGCCTGGAAGCACGCCCGGCTCGACACCACCGGACACACTCCCGGAACCGGTACACCGGCCGAAATCCACCCCGGTCTGATCGATGAAAACGCGGAGTTTAATCCAGAAGATAACCCGGTAGTGGGCGTTATGATCCACCGGAGCGAATCCGGCAGCGGCACCTTCACCGCCGAGAGAGCCCGGGTGCGCTGGGATTACGGAAGTGACCTCGTGCCCGAAGACGCCGAGGTGGATATCAAGGTCTTTGCCATTGAAATGGTCATGGTAGCACCGGGTCCGTTCTATCTTGGCAGCGGCGGCAACGAGCTTGGCCGGTTCCATGAAGGGAACCACCCTGACAGGCCTTTCCGTGTGACATCCAACTGGGATAAAACCCTTGATGATTCCGAA
Organism: Rhodothermia bacterium; assembly: GCA_007122185.1. Next base: position 4,257 of record SKUI01000089.1, read on the forward strand.
GGCAGCTTGTGGGGCACTTCGCACTCCGGAGCCACGAGCGCCGGAGGCGCCGGACAGCTCCACGTCGACTTCCCGGTCGGTACAGAGGGTTTTTACGTTATGAAACACTCCGTCAGCCAGCAGCTTTATGTTGATTTCCTGAACACGCTGGCTCCGGCACAGGCCCATGCCCGTTTTGCACGCGTTCCCAACTCGAGACTTGGCAACGACCACAGCGACGGGGAGTATTATACTACGCTTCCCTTCCTGCCTAACATCTTTATGAGCTGGATGGATGCGGCCGCTTTTGCAGACTGGGCTGGTCTGCGTCCCATGACCGAGCTTGAGTTTGAAAAAGCGGCGCGGGGCCCGGCCGTTCCGGTCCCGAACGAGTTCGCCTGGGGCACCCCGTATATTTCTGCAAACGCCTACACCCTTGTCCACCCCGGAGA
>SKUI01000035.1 GCA_007122185.1 Rhodothermia bacterium
CCGGAATCCACGAAAGCGTCCCGGCCGGATATGGAAAGATATACTTCCTGTGCAAAACTGTGCAGCGGCGTGAACAGCAGTATCATTGCTATTGCCGCAAGGCAAAAACGGAAACGATGAAAAGGGGTCATCTGGTTGCTTTCACGTTTGAGTTTCATGTGTTTAAAATCATTGGATTCATAAGGACACATAGAATATTCATGACGATTTTAATCATACGACTGTGTGACAGTGCCACGGTCATGAATATTTCATCTGTTTATAATTTTCGATTTCTAAGGTCACATAGAATGCCCATGACGTTTTTAATCATGTTCCTGTGTGTCAGCCGGAGGCTGTCATGTTCGTTTCATGGCAATATTTTCTTTCCGATGCGGGAATAAAACCGGGTTCATTGTACTGGTTGCCATTATGTTGCCGGGATGGTTCCGGTTTATTCAATCCGGAAGGTTCGCTCACCGATTACTTCCTTGCTGTGACGGTACCGCAGCGCTATGGTCAGATTGGAATTCCGTTCCGGGTTCAGACTCAATGCCCAGTTGCCGTTGATACCGCAAGGGACTACCTTCTCCATGTCACCGATTGTTGCAACAACTTCAAGTGGTGGATATGCCCGTCCGGTAATAAGAATATCCTCTGCAAACCGTACACGTTCCTCTTCGGCGAAGGATGACCAGGTGAGTTCAAAAAGTTTATCTTCAGAAATTTTTGTGATAGAGCGTTGTTGCCGGGTGATGTTACCTGAGGCGTTGGTTACCAGAAACTCCACGGAATTGCGGCCCTGTTCAAGAGCAAGGGTCACGGAAAAGTCGCCGTTGGAAGAGACAGAGACCGTACTATCATTCACTTTCAGGGTGCTTCCGGGTTCGGTCATTCCAGTCAGCCGGTATTCAGGTTTTGATGTATATATCTCCACAGGATCCCCATCTGTTAAAAACAGATAGGGCGGCAGTGTTCCGGTACTCCGGAGAAGACGATAAGTCTGGCTTTCTATTCCGCGAAGGTCATTTTCGTCAAAAGCACGAATGCGTATGTGAGAGATACCGGTTGGAATATCCGTTACGGTACTAGTGTTTGTTTCGACACGCAAGCTGCGCACCCATCCATCAAAAGAAGGAGAATCGGAGATATCCACCTCATATTTGGCGGCACCGGGAATATCAGTCCAGGCCAGAGTAATTCGATCGCGAATGATCACAGAATCTGTTGCCTCCCAGTGCATTCTTGGAGCGGGAAGCAGTTGTACCGGTTGTACGGGCACACGACCCCGCACAACGACGGTACCCTGATTTCTCCCGAGATCGATAACCTCATTTTCGGACGTGACCGTAGTGGTTCCGCTGTAGTTTGCCATCACTACCCGGTCTTCGTCGGTTTTTTCCGCCCAGAAGTTGGATGATTTGACCATCATGGTGGCGCTTCCGGCACTGATCTGGTAATTGGACCGCTCAATACCATCTGCAGACAGCCGGGCTAAAAGTCCGCCCTGGCTGATACTGATCTCAACATCAGAAGTATTGGTGAGCCGGTCCAGCCGCGAATTTCTGATGATGGCCGTGGTGTTTTTCGCAAGTGTCACATCAGATCCATCCAGGAAAGTCACTCTCCCTGTTGATTCGGTGGTTGTACGGACGCCGTCGGCCTCGCGGAAAAGGTTACCGACATTGGCAGCGATCCATTGACCAATAAGTCCCCTGCGGAATTCAACCGTACCCTGTTTTTCGGAGAGGCGGGCTTCTACATCCACTACTCTGTTCTCTTCAAGGGCCTGTGCCATATCATCAATTGACCGGCTGTAATCGAATATCAGCTGAACAGAGGCGTCGATATTGCCTTTCTCAATCATGTTTCGAAGTGCCTGGTGAAGGGAATCCGTCCGGGCAACTTCGTCCGGTGCGAAAACGCCGGCTCCGTTTCTTATAAGACCAGAATAACGGTTACGGCTGTCATTCATAATTTGCCAGTTATCAAGGAATTTGGTCAATTCTGTTTGAGAAGCGACATCCAGATAGAAGGTGTTTTCCCGGCTTTGATATTCCGCTGTCTGAAACACAAGGGGCCAGTTATTCTCCGATCCGGTGAGTTCCTGCGCAATCCGGGAAAGTTCGGCTGGCTTGAAAGAGAGCGGCTCCGATTCCATCAACCCGCTTTCGGATTGAAGTGCAAAAAGTAGTATAAGCAGGCTCGTAATCATGTTTCTATGATCTTGTTATCACCTATTTCCGGCAACAATATTTCGAAGCGGGTACCAATTTCCGGATTAGAATCGACCGAAATAGTGCCATTGTGTCTCGTGACAATTTCCTTTACATGCGCAAGTCCAAGGCCGTTTCCATCTATGGTACGATGTGCTTTTGCTCTGTAAAACTTGCGGAAAATCTTGTCCCGTTCACCTTCCGGAATTCCGTACCCATGATCCGTAATACCTAAAATACTATAACCATCGGAAGATTTCAGTTCAATATCAATAATCCTGTTTTCGTCTCCGTACTTGATGGCATTTGAGATCAGGTTCCGAATCATATCCTCCATCAAATCCTCGGCGGCATGAATAATCGGGGTGTCGTCTATCTTGAAATTGAGTGTGATGTTCCTTTCTTCGCACATCCGTTTAAACGATTTGGCCACTTTGGCGATGATCGGGTAGAGATGGATGGGTTCTTTCTGAAGCACAAGGGAGCCGGATTCCAGCCGGGTGATGTCAAGAAAGCGGGAAATGAGACCGGAAAGCGTGTTCAAACTGTCGTTCATCACCTCGTAATATTCCTTGCGCTGGGTCTCCGGCAGCTCGTCGTCCACCATAAGCAGCTCAGTAAGGCCCAGGCATCCAAACACGGGGTTTTGAAGTTCGTGGATGATGGTATGGATCATTTCTGTGCGCATCTGCTCCATTTCACGATCCTTGGTGACGTCGTTCATAAGCATCATGCCACCGATAAACCGGCTGTCCACCCCCTGCAGATTCATAAGGTGAGCATTGATAAAAAACCGGTGCCCGTCACCTGTTTTTATCTCCAACTCCCTGTACCGGGTATCGATAATGTATCCGCTGATCTTTTCGGTGGTATTGGATTCCATGTTGACAGAAACTCCGTTAATGGAGAAGAAGTCACCGATGGTCAGTGGCTGTCCGCCCGGAAGAAGTTGGTCGAAGAGGCTCGTGAGACTCTTGTTGACAAAAGTGAAACGGTCATTTTCATCATAGATCGCCACCATCTCCACGGCATAGGTCATCAGCAGGCGGTTTCGCTGTTCCTGCAGGATGATCTTGTCGACATTGATCCGCTGGTAGTGAGCCAGTTTTTTTCGGATCTCCTCCATCTTGTCGGTGATACCGGCAAGCTCGGGGAGCGGCGAGTCACGGAAGAACCGGCTGAAATCGTAATTGGCAAACGGCTCCACATCCTCGATGAATTGTTGCACCGGTTGTCTGACACGGTTGGCCAGAAGCACACCACCCAGTGCGAGCAGGAAGAAGGCAGCGGCAAGCAGCCCGAGATTCTGGATGAAAAGCTGGTTGACTGGATGCCTGACAAGATCAAGGTCGGCGTAGGTAGCATGCACAACGGGTATGGAGCGGACCGGGCTTATGACAAGCAAGTGGGGGATGTCATCAATTTTCAGTTCCCTTACGGATGTCATTTGCTGGAACAGTACATTGGGGAGATTTCGGTTGCCGGCTCCTAGAGCTGTTCCGTCCATGAACCAGATGGTGGAGAAGGAACCCTCTCCCAGGACGTTTTGCAACAGGATTTCTTCCAGGTTGATGGACTGAAACTGGGCAGTGATCAGGTAAGGCTCGCCTCCAATTTGAAACTCCGAAAGGAGCAGGAACTGATGATTCCATGGAAGCCAGGCAACCTGGATATCAGGGAGGTCAGGTACCGGAATGGCAATTTCCAGCAGCAGATCGGAAGGGGGTATGTCGTTGGCGTCGGCCGTTCTGATCTCAAAATACTCACCGGTCGCCTTCTCAATTATGTGTATCGCTGTGAGGTCCGGGAACAGCCGGATATGGTTCTGAGCCATCGCTTCCACATTCTGCGGATTGTCCTGGATCTGATCGCGTAATTCCTTCACGGACAACAGCCAGTAGCCCGTAAAGCTCTCCGCTTCGCGGATGCGCTGCTGTTGGTACTCGGAAATGAGGGATATGCGCTCCTCAATAATAGCGTCTTCGTAAACAGGCCGTATATACAGCCATATTATAGATGAGGCCCCAATGAGTACAACAACCAGGTACAATAATAGTCGGCTTCGTATCGACAAGCTGTGCAGTGACTAATGGTGGATAAGGTGTTGATTATTACCGCAAAGTAAAGTTTTTAAATATAAATGGTAACATACTAAAAAAACGGCTTATTTCCACCTGAACGTAATGACAGACGCATCTTTTTCTCCACTGGAAATACGGTGCCGCGTGACAATCTCATCATCATTTCCGGAAATGTCGGCTGTGGCCGTGACCGGCTCGCCGTAAGTGAGCTCTTTCCGGTAGTCTACCAACACCCGGTAAACGCTGTGTTTTTCCGTAAAATCGACCGGGAGCGTGTCAAGAGCCCATTCCACAAAGCGTATGTTGTTGACGTGGCCATTGGTATCAATGTCGCCCGGACGAATCTGGAAACGCGTCTGCAGCGCATCCGATTCTGGCGCCGAGGGCGCTTCCATGGGCAGCG
>SKUI01000248.1 GCA_007122185.1 Rhodothermia bacterium
AGCTCCCTGATGGATATGGTATCGGGGAAGGTGGTTGTTTCAGATTCGATTCCGACCTCTTTGCAGGCGCGGGTTTTGGCACCCACGTAGGTCCGGGATCCCGGATCGTTGCCGATCAGTATGGCCTGAAGCATGGGGGGACGGTTGCCTCTGCCGACCCATTCCCTGACGTCATCGCGGACCTGTTGTCGCAGAATCTCTGCTACTTTCTTACCATCGATAATATTTCTGGACATGGGGAAGGGTCACCTCTGCCGTTTCAGATCCGCACAAAGTGTTCTTCCTCTGCCTGGAACAATTCAATGATATTTCGGGAATTGTCACTTTCAAGGAGTTTTTCCCGAAAGGCCGAGCTGTTGAGCAGTCGGGATATGCGGCTTAGCATTTTTATATGGACACTGTTCTGGGATTCGGGTCCGACAAGAAGAAACAGGATTGAAACCGGTTCGCCGTCAATGGCATTATACGCTACCGGCTCCTGCAATCTGCCAAAGGCAGCATATGTTTCCGTGAGGTGCCTGCATTTGCCGTGTGGAATGGCCAGGCCTTTCCCGACGCCGGTTGACATGATACTTTCCCGTTCCATTACCGCTTTTTTGACGGCAGCAACGGTTTCATCGTCCAGTCTGGCAGACAGGGTATTCACCAGGCTGGTTATGGCTTCCTCCTTGCTCCTGGCGGCAAGATCCGGAATCACATTGGTGCTGTCCAGAAGATTACTGATTTTCATGTAAAACTCTTTTTATCAAACCCGAAAAAAACATATCAAATATACTGATGATATGGCATTTTTTCACAATATATTCTGTCCGGTTCCCTGAGGGCCAATGCGGTTGCAGGTATGGGTGCCGGTGCCGAATGTTTCGGTGGCTGCCCGGCATTACCGGCCGGCTGAACGGTACGAAATATGCTGGCATTAAAACTGATACCGTAGTACTTTTAGTATAATCTGTTACTATACCATCCATGCTGCTGCAATCTCAGTCACTTGCTGTTTTCATTAAGGATTTTCGTCTCGAGTGGCGATCCCGTTTTGGCGTGAGTACCGTGCTGGCTTTTATCGCGTCCACCCTGCTTGTTGTACTGTTTTCACTGCGCGCCGACCTTCTGTCAGTATCCGTCCAGAGCGGACTGGTGTGGATCATTATTCTTTTTGCGTCACTCACCACTCTTTCCAGGGTATTTGTAAGTGAAAGTGAACGTGGCACCATGGACTTGCTGCGGCTCAATGCACCGGCCACAAGCGTGTTAATTGGTAAATTGGTTTACAATTTCCTTTTCACGCTCCTTATCACCGGTATCACTCTTTTTCTATTTACGGTGATGGTGAACATGACGGTATTCCGACCGCTGCTGCTTTTGGCCGTGGTGGTGCTGGGGTCGTCCGGGCTGGCCGGCGCCACTACCATGCTGGGAGCGCTGGTGTCGCAGGCGGTCCGCAAGGGCGCGGTCTTTCCCGTACTGGCGCTTCCGCTGCTTATTCCATTGATGCTGTTATTGGTGAGGGTGACGGCAGCGGTTTTTGTTGCGGAAGATGCGGTTTCCTACGTCAATGATCTTGCGGCACTCATCGGTTTTACGGGCGTGACCATATCCGCATCCGTTCTTTTATTTGACAATTTATGGGAAGATTAAACAATCACCATGTCTGACGAAGCAACCAAACAAGATAACAAGCCTGTTGACCTGCCGAATGGCAAGACCGGCATGGTTGGATCCCGGCGGCTGATCGGACAGGAACGGCTCCGCGAACAGATGTGGCGTGTGCTTGAGGAAGATCGCATCAGTCACGCCTACCTGATCAGCGGTCCGCCCGGTTCGGGGAAAAAGGCGCTGGCACTTGCGTTTGCCGAAGCCATAAATGGCGTATCAAATCTCGGCGAACCGGCTCCGAGGGCCCGTTCGGATCGCCGTTCGTGGTACTTCCACCCTGACATCCACCTCTTTCTTCCGTTGCCGTCGATTGCCAGCCGGGACGAGCTGGGTGCCCGGGTAGCATTGCTGGCTGAGGATCCGTATGAAATCGTGGACTTTGCGATGCGCCCCTCGCTTACGTCACAGGATGACACCAAAAATCGCCGTGCGTTCTACTCTGTTGATTATTTCAATGATGAGGTGCGAAGGGCGGCCTATTTGCGGCCCAATGAAGGCCGTCGCAACATCGTGATCATCACCAACATAGAGACGATGCGAAAAGAGGTCGTCAACTCCTTCCTCAAGCTGCTGGAGGAACCGGGAGAGCAGGTGATGTTCATCCTGACCACGGACAAGATCAATGCGTTGCTGCCCACCGTTATATCCCGTTGCCAGCTGCTGGCCTGCCAGCCGCTGCAACCCGATGAGATATTTCAGGGGCTGACGGCATATGACGGCATCGCGGAACCCGATGCGCGTTTTCTTTCGCGTATTGCCGGTGGCAATTACAGCTACACCCGTTTCTATGACCTGGAAACCCTGCAGGAAAATCGTGAGGATATTATCCGCTTTTTGCGCATGTCCTATACGGTGGATGTGGGGGGCATCCTTGAAATGAGTCAGAAATGGCAATCCGGATACAACAAAGAGGGTCAGCTGGCCATCATCAACATGATCGAGATGTTTCTTAGGGATATAGCGCTCTACTCGGGCGGCGCCGGCGAGGCGTTAATTACGAACAGCGACCGTCTGGATGTGATCGGGAATTTCTGTAAAGGACTCAAAGATGCACGTATTAAGGATATGCTTGAAACATTGGAGGAGGCGCGTGCGTTGCTGAATCAGAACATCCAGCCGCGACTTGTCTTCACCGTGATGGCCAACCGGTTCTCTGCCTGGATGCGCGGATCAGAAGCCGTTATATCTGATGCCGATCCCTGGCGGCATTTGCCGGCGAAAACCGAAATAACAGAAACCCGATAATAGAACAGAAACCCGATAAAAAAAACTAAACCGGCACTGCAAGTGCAGTGTCTGATGCCATGTCACACCCAATTGATTTCGTAAAAATGCACGGTGCCGGCAATGATTTCATTGTGATGGATGCCCGACCAGCGGATTTTCCTGTTGCTCAGATCCTGGATCAGATACCCGGCCTGTGCCATCGCAGAACCGGGATAGGTGCTGACGGCGTACTTCTGCTCCTTCCGTCGGATGAAGCGGATTACACCATGCAGTACCTCAATGCAGACGGTTCGGAGGCAGGAATGTGCGGTAACGGCGCGAGGTGCCTGGCTCGCTTTGCCATGAATCGGGGCCTTCCCGCGAAACTTGTCTTTACAGCAAATGAGCTTCGTTACCGGGCGGAGGTATTTGAACAGTATGTTTCGATCTATTTTCCTGTTAAGCCTGAACCGGTAGTCAAAATCATCGATGGTGTGACCTGGTTTGAGATCCATTCAGGCACCGAGCATGTGGTTTCCATCGACCAGGAGTACATGAAAGCCACCAATCGCTTTTTCCGGGAAAAGGGAAGACTTATCCGCAACAGGATTGACCTCTTCCCTTCCGGAACCAACGTGAATTTTGCCTCTATCCTGGATCAGAACCGGCTGCGGCTGGTTACCTATGAACGCGGAGTTGAGGACCTGACACTTGCCTGTGGCACCGGGGCCATAGCCACCGCAATAGCACGAAGCCACGCCGATATCACTGAAAACGCAGAAGCGGATCCGAAAGCGCCTCCCTTCCCAGAAGCGCACTCACCCCCTGAGGTGGATCACCATATTCAGATTGATTGTCCGGGGGGGCCGCTTGAAGTTTCTTTTTCGGTTGTCAGGGAAAACGACAAACCCGTCTACAAAAATATCATCCTTCACGGACCAGCTGTCACGGTCTACGAGGGACGCGTTACCTTGTAATATAATGATGCGCATTTTTTCAGCCTTGGTGAGTTCCTGTTTATTGTTATTTATATTTACAACTTGCAGTGTAGAGCGGGTTTCTCAAGTGGATATGGTTGATGAGCCGCATCAACTCGATAACAGCCCGATGGTACTGGGGCAGGTTCTTCCACCTGATAACATCAAGAGCATACAGCTATACCGGGGAGAGAGAAAAGACAATCTGCCATCCATTGAACTCGGCAGTGGTGACTTTCTGACCCTCCGGTTTGATGAGTTGGGTGGAACTTCGCGTCTGTTCCGGGTGCGGGTCCGGCACCGCAATGCGGACTGGTCGGACAGTCGCCTGATGACGGATTTTTATCTTCGCGGGTATCGGGAGGATCTGATAGAGGGTGGTCGGCCGAGCAGTGTGCAGGATCCTCACTATATGCATTACGAATACCAGTTTCCCAACCAGAATATGCAGCTTCGGCTGAGTGGCAATTATCTGCTTGAGGTTCTTGAGTACGAGACCTCCAACGTTCTGTTTTCCGTTCCCTTTTTTGTTCATGAGAATGCCGGACGCATGGAGATCACACTGGAAGAGCTATATGGCCTGGATGAACGTTATGTAGTCCATCATCAGCCATTTGTCCGGTTCGGGTATCCCTCGTATGTGATCTCGCCTGTGACTGATTTGTCGATCTACTTTGCACAGAACAGGTTCTGGGGCCGGGCAAGGCAGGCCGACGAGCTGGATATGTCGGAATCGGGGGTCTTCCGGGCCTACCTTTCACGTCCCGAATCGTTTGTTGGGGTGTATGAGTTCCGTCCCCTTGACCTTAGAAGATATGATACCGGTGGACCGGAAGTGGTGGAGGTCCGCAGCGGCACCATTCCTCCGCAGGTATGGCTGTTCCGGGATGTGGTGAACCTGGATGTCAATCCACGCAGGCGTACGCCGGTGACGCACGGTATTCCGCGGGACGATCGACGCGCACGTTATGTGGATGTGCGTTTCGAGCTGGAATTGCCTGAAAGAGAAGCAACGGACCTGCCTGTTTACGTGTACGGACCGTTCAACAACTGGACCATATACGAGGAGAACAGGATGGAATACCAGTCATCCACCGACTCTTATAGAGGAAGAGCGGTAATTAAAGAGGGGGAATACGACTACAAGTACGCACTGGTGGAGCGCGGCCGGATTGACGACCTGCGTTTGGATGCCAGTTTTGCCTCCACAGCACAGGAATACGCAGCCATGGTCTATTTTCGCGATCCCGGGCTGCAGGCGGACCGGCTGCTTCAGCTGGACTCCGGACGGGCACGCTGAAACAGCTAACAGTCAGAGGCAGGACCCGACGCCGACTAAATCTCTGGTCAGAAGTCGAGCCCGATACTGAAGTAGTGGACACGGCGCCCAAATCCGGTACCTCCTTCGATATCCAGCGGCCAGGCCAGGTCATACCGGAAAGGAAGTCCCAGCAGGATGGTGCGAAGACCGAATCCGGTACCGGCAAGAATGGCATCACGACTGGTTCCGTCCCATGCCGCACCCATATCAAAAAACATGGTGCCCTGGATGTTGTACAGCGGAATGATCGGGATGGGGCCAGGCAGCATGGCTGCAATGAGCGGGAAACGGAATTCGGCATTAAACAATCCGAACCGGTTGCCGATCGCAGAGTTGAAAAAGTGTCCGCGCAGCGGCAGGGCAGGAATGGTGAAGAAGATATCCTCCAGCCGGTCGGTCTGCAATGAACCTTCGGCCCAGCGGAAATTGATCCAGTTCTGAATGCCTCCCATGAAAAAATTCTGGGCATCCGGGCCGAACGAAGCAGCCCCGGTACCGCGAAAAGCGAAGACATATCCCATGCCAAGATGGAAATATTGCCGGAAATCACCGATTACCGAGGCAAATCCGATCACATCCGAGGTGATGGGCGGACTTCCGGTCAGGCTGATGGCATAACGTCTGCCAGACAGAGGAGCGAGGAATCCCGGCCGAGTCAGATCACGTGTGAATGTCACTTCCGGATACAGGAAATAGGTATCATCCGAGTCAGAAACATTGGCATACACGAGGCTGAAATCCCGTGAGATATTGATCAGGTTGATTCCGTAATCGATTCTTGTGAACTTGTTGAGCGGATACTGGAACTGTAGCCCGCCGCCATAAAAACGGTACCGCACCTGTTCGAAGTCACTGAAGTCGCGACTCAACACCAGGAAATTTCGTGAGGTGTGGAAGTAACGCACCAGGTAATTTGTCCGGTTGGCATAATAACCGTAGCTGACTTCGTAGTCACTGTTACGCAGGTCAAACTGAAGGTTGGTGATCAGGTTGATGCGATGATCGCCAAGCAAGTCGGAAAAGGTGAAGGCGGCAAGTGCATACGTTCCGTAGAAAGTGGATACCCCGCCGGCGGCATACGTGATGTCCGGAGAGAATTCCAACCGGTAACGCCGCGGTATGAAGCGACCATCATCGGTGCGGGTCGGCTTATCTTCCCGCACCTGTTCCAGGTGCGTTGTGGTGACAAGGTCGTCCAGGTCGTCACCAAACACATAATTTCTGAAATCAATCACATCCTCGTCCACTTCGGCGGTATCTGCTGCCACCGGGTCGTCTTCGACATCATCAGGCGGATCCAGCTCCCTCTCTTGTTCGAGGATAAGGTCCATGATAGACGAAGTCTGCCGCACGAGCTCGGTTGCACTCATGCGGTGCAGATCGTCGTCAAACATCTGGAAAGCAAGTCCAATGGCGGGGACACGTTGCTCAACCGGTTCACGAAGGCGTCGTTCCGCCCAGTGGTTGCGCTGCAGCGTTTCTGTTTTGCGCCGTTCAAACGGATTGTCGATGGTGAAAATATGGACAAATCCCCTGTTAAAGGAATTGATGGCAAGCAGGTCTCCGTCCGCGCTGATTGACATCTGCATGACCCCGGTCACCAGGTCCGTGAGCGGGTAGCTCGTCCGGGTTTCCAGGTCCATTTCGTAGACATTCGGAATACCGTTCTGATCGGAAACATAGATGAGCCGGCCATCCTGCGTCATTATGGGCCGGGACTCATTCCAGTTCGGGGTGCTTGTCAGGCGCGTGGCACGATTGGACCCAAGCCGGAGCATGTAAATATCACTCTGGTTGATATTGGGGTTCAGCAGTACGTTGTAATTTGTCCGGAATGTATTCACCTGGGTGTGCGGCCCACGGTCCGACGCAAAAAGTATGTATTCCGAGTCATTGGACCACGCGGGATCCCAGTCGCTGAACACGTCATTAGTGGCACTGAGGAAGTCGCCATTTTCCAGGTTGTATACATAAATGTTGGTAAAGGGTCCGTCGTTGCCCTGGAAAGCGATCTTCCTGCCGTCTGGCGACCATGCCACGGATCCGATAGCATCGAGTTGCGGGAAGACGATTTTCTGCACTTCCTCGGTCCGATAGTCCACAATGGCGAGGTCCACGGATCCGCCGGAACGTGTGGAAAGGGCAATTTTTCTTCCATCCGGTGACCAGGTGAGGTTTGGCCTGAGAATGTTGAGCTCTTCAAAATCAACATTGTCCTCACCCCGGATCAGCGTTTTAATGCGGCTTCCGTCACGCGCATTGAGTACGATCACGTCAAAAAAGCCACGGGCATTTGAGATCATGGCTATACGGTCGCCCTGCGGTGATACCGCAGGGCTGGTGTTGTATGCCCGGCGAAACCGGTCTGTGGTAATAAGCCTTCCGATCTCACGCAAGTCTTCACGGATGGCAATTTCCGGGAAATATGTTTTCCGCAGCGAGTCCTGAAAGCGCTCGTTGAGTTCGCTCATAGTGAGGCCCAGGGACTGCCGCAAACCCGCTTCCACACTTCTGGTCTGGCGGACGTTCTGGAGGATCTCCCCTATTTTTTCGCGTCCATATTCTTCGACGATAAAATTCCAGAAAGCTTGTCCGCCACGATAGGCCATGAACCCGCCCATTTGTTGTATTGGCGGCATCATGTTGTTCATTACCGCCTCACGCATGAACATATCGGTGTCGGTATCCCATCCAAGCGAAACGTATTCTGACAGTCCTTCCTCGAACCAGAGCGGGATCACAAGCTGGATGTTGTTCTGAATAATGGCCTGGATCGATCCCCCGTAAAACAGATCGTTGAATATGGCATGGACAAGTTCATGGTGCAGGACCTGCCTGTAATCGCCAAAATTGCCCATGAACGGAATGGTAATCCGGTTCTTGAACTTGTCGGTGACACCGCCTATGCCCTGGGCGTCGACCGGGAGCGGCACGACATTGGTCTGGCTGAAGTCGGTGTGCGAGTCGTAGATGATCACGGAGACCCGGTCATTGAGCTGGTGCCGGAAATCACGCTGCAACTGTGCGTAGGCCGCTTCCAGGCTTTTGGCTGTAAACTCGGCCAGATAATAGTTATTTGACTCGTAATAGTAGACATCGAAGTGTTCGGACTGGATGAATCGCCAGTCAAACTGTGCGTATTGCACGCGGTTTTTCCCGAAACCGAAATACTGTGCATGGGATTGGGGAACAATAAATGCACTGCTAATCAGCAGGATGCACGTTGCTGCAAGCAAGCGGACAAAAGAAAACTGGCGTGTTGAGTTCATCTGTGTCTGTACGTTATTTAAGTAAAATTACATCATCGCTGATCACGGGTAAAAAGTTCCGTCCAAAATGGCCGGTTTCACTTTTTTTCGGACCGTTCCGGCAGGAAATCAATCTGGCGCTGTTCGATATCCGTACGGGCCACTTTCACCCTGATGTTATCACCCAGGCGATATGATTTTCCACGGCTGCGGCCCCGCAGCTGGTGGCGGGACTGTTCGTAGACGTAGTAATCATCATCAAGATCGCGTACGGCGATCATGCCTTCGCAATAACTTTCGTTCAGCAGGACAAAGAGCCCTTTTTCTGTGACACCACTGATCACACCATCGAACGAATCTCCAATGTGTTCGGACATGTATTCCACCTGCTTCAGCTTGATGGAATCACGTTCAGCTATAACGGCATCGCGTTCTTTTTCGCTGCAGTGGTCGCCAAGCACGATAAGCTCCTGAAAGCTGTAACCGGGCAGGCCCGCCGCGTACTGCTTCAGAAGCCGATGCACCACCAGATCGGGATAACGTCGGATGGGGCTCGTAAAGTGTGTGTATTCGCTGAAACCAAGTCCATAGTGTCCGATATTTTTCGGACTGTAAACGGCCTTGGCCATTGAGCGCAGTACAAGCTCGTTTATGGCATATTTCAGTGTGGTCTTGTTGGCCTGGTGGATGAGACTGTTGATCTGATCGGCCGTGACCTTGCCGTCCCTGACATGGAAATCAATGCCGAGCGGGCGCACATTTTCACCTATATTCTTGAGTTTTTCGGGATCCGGGCGGTCGTGGACGCGGTAGAGGAACGGATAGCGTGTTTTGCCGGCTTTACTGCCATCTTTTCCCTTATCACTTCCGTTGCCACGGCTTTTCTCCTGCTCCCGCAATATGGATACGTGTTCCGAAACGGTTTTGTTTGCCATCAGCATGCATTCTTCCACGAGCCGGTGCGCGGCCAGCCGCTCCTTGACATAGACACCGAGCGGGCGTCCGTGTTCATCAAGGCGGAAACGGGGTTCCGGCGTGTCCAGGTCGATTGATCCCTGCCGGAACCGATTGTCGGTGAGCATGGCGGTCATTTTGGCCAGGGTCCGGACGGATGTCTCGTGCTTGTGCTCTTTGCCGTCGATGATCTCCTGCACTTCTTCATAGGTGAAACGCATGGAGGAGTTGATCACGGTCTCCTCAATGGAGTACCCCAGCCTTTTGCCATCGGGGGTGATTTCCATGAAGCAGCTGTATGCGAGCTTGTCTTCGTTGGGACGGAGGCTGCACACGCCGTTGCTCAGGCATTCCGGCAGCATGGGGATGGTACGGTCCACCAGATAGACACTTGTCCCCCGGTCGCGGGCTTCCTTGTCGAGTATCCGATCCTGCTGCACGTAGTAGCTTACGTCGGCGATATGCACACCCAGATAGAAATTGCCGTTATCCAGGATCGAGATGCTCAGCGCATCGTCAAAATCCTTGGCGTCATGCGGATCAATGGTGAACACCTCCCAATCGCGGATATCCTTGCGGCGCTTGTACTCCTTTTCGGGGATGTTTACGGCCACACTTTCCGCGAACTCCTCCACGGCGGGCGGGAACGCGGCCTGCATCTCATTTTCGGCGAGGATGGAAAGTATCGATGCATTGTTGGTACCCTTTTTGCCCAGGTTTTCAAGAACCTCGGCTTCGGGAAGCGAGCGCGGATGAAGCCAGTCCACCAGCCTGAAGGTGACTTTGTCGTTGTGCCGGGCACCTTTGGTGTTATCAGGATGCACGAAAAACTCGACCTGCGCCGATTTCTCATCCGGTATGATCAGATAGGTGCTCTTGCCCTCCATGTGGAATGTACCGACGAAGAACTTCTTTCCGCGTGAGATCACATCCACAATTTTTCCCTCTTCACGGTCGCTACGGGATTTCGGGAGGATGGCCACCCGGACCCGGTCTTTATCCAGTGCCGTGCCGGTGTGTTTGGACGGGATGCGGATATCCTGCTCCCTGCCCTCCACCTTGACATAGCCGGTGCCGGACCGCGTGCTTGTAAAGACGCCCTCGACCTCGTTGCTGTCCTTGCGTGCATCGGCTATGCGATAGGTATCGTTCTTCTCGACGATCTTGTTGCGCTTGAGCAATCGTTTCAGTGCCTTGTTGAATCGTTCATCCCCCTTTTTGGGCGGCAGTTTGAAGGCTCTGCGGAGCGTGGCGCGCGCGACCCAGCTTTCGGAATGGCGCTCAAGCAGTTCCATGATAAGATCCTCGAGGTGAATTTTCTTTTTTTTCATTGCGTATGTAAAGTCAATTATGTTGGTGCAGCTATTTCAGATGATTCCGGAAGTGCAAGATGCTGTCAAGTTGAATGCCGGTAAGTGCAGGCTGGTAAGTGCAGGCCGGTCAGTGAATGTTGGTAAGTGAATGCCGGTAAGTGCAGGCCGGTAAGTGAATGTTGGTAAGTGAATGCCGGTCAGTGAATGCTGGTAATGGAACAAGCAGGAAACCGGAATCATTCTTCCCATGCCTGTATATTTTATTCTGACTCCTGAAGAGGCGGTTCGTTGCCGGGCACTACCTCCCGGATGCCGAAAATGCCATTGGTGTCCGTCATGGTCCGGTCTTCAGATTCGTCATCCTCACGGGCGGCCGAATTTCCCGCAGGTTCTGATTCACTGCCTCCCAGCAATCCGAAAACTGTGGTTACATTACGCCAGACACGGTTCCCGAACTCTTTCCAGGAGTTGAAACGGAATTGCGCCTCCAGACCAAGTCCGTTGACGTTCTCGACATCGGCCTGGGTTCCGAGAATGGACATGAGCATGGGATCTTTCCTGTGGAACACTTCGACGGAGAGGTTTGGATTGATACGGTAGGTGGCGCCAAGATCACCGATATTGGCTTCTTCACCGCCTACTTCACCTTCACGCCGAAGAACCAGCCGGTCATCGAACAGGCGCAGCGCTATGGCCAGGTCGGCCTGATCAAATCCGAGAAGGTTCAGGTCCACATCCACGTTCAGCAGGTTGTGACTGAGCAGCGTATTGATCTGGCTGGACAGGAGCTGGCTGATGCCCACCTGTCCGGCCCGGGCCTGGAGCGTGGTGCCGAGCTCCTGGGTCTGTGTATCGCCCACGAGGGCTCCGGAGATGAAACCTCCGGTAAACAGAAGGCTTGTGGCCTGAATCAGTTTCTGTTCTTCGCTGTTGAGCACATTGAGGACCGTGGCGTTTTGCGTGGCATCAATGGCGTTCGGGAATTCGAAGTAGAAATCGTTTTCTATGTTGTCAAGGGGGCCGGTGATGCGAAGCAGCAATTCAACGGGGACCCGGTTGGTCTGATCTGCCGCCGCTCCGAGGAGCGGAGCAATATTTGGCCGGGACCGGTAGACCGCGGTGATATCCAGCAGGGCGTTTGTGGGGTCTCCCTCCAGGCGGATGGTTCCCCCCTCACGCAGGATGAACCGGCGAGTGAGGATATCGCCGCCAACGAACAGGTAGTCACCGCTGCTGATGTCGAAATTTCCGAATATCTGAAGGTCCTCGTCCTCCAGCGTGATACGTACGCGTCCGCTTCCCTGTGCGTTTACGATTTCCCCGGTAACAGGATCGAATATGAGCTGAACCGTGGAATTTGGGCCGGCAATGAACTGCAGGTCCATGCGGAACACTTCCATGAACGTACGGTCGATCTGACGCAAAATGGCGGGATCGGTGATAACTTCCCGGCGAAAGTCCACCTCGCCAAAATCCTTCACAAACCGTATGAACCGGCCCTGGGCCTCATCGACGGATTGATTCACAAGCGGCAAGGATAGGCGCGACTGGCTGGTGGTAGTTACCGGTTCAATGGTGCGCACAAACGGGGATATGTTGGATCCGCTGATATTGACCACACCAGTACCGGAAACCCTGCCATAGAACGGAACGTCCGGTCCGTCGCTGTTATCCAGAAACCGAAGATTACGCATATCCAGAGTAATATCCATGAACTTTTCGGGCTGGAAGTCATTGAAGTCATAATAACCGGTGACCACCCCCCTTCCTCTTGCGGCATCACGTGCGTTGAGCTGGTGGATGATGACGCCGTCATGACGGTTCACCGATACGCGTCCATCAATGTAGTAAAGCGGTTCCAGGAATACGGGGATCACCTCAGATTCAAGGATTTCAAAGTCGCCATGGAAATCAAAATCACTGAAGTTGCCGGTGATATAACCTGATCCAATGGCCCTCCCCTCAATCGATTCAAAGATGCTTTCCATGAGATGACGCAGCACCCATGCGTCCAGTTCCTTCACATTTATATCAAAGTAGTATAGCGAATCAACCTGTTCGTTTACGTCGGGTGTCCGGAACCAGCCCGATGCGGTCAGATGTTGGCGGGTGCCATTGTTGCGTTCGATATAGTCGGCATATTTCTGTTCATCGGTGATGACAAGCAAATCTGTGTCGAACCGGTCTTCCGTAGCGTTATAACTGCTATTGAGACTCATATCGCCGATAACGCGATTGTTCAGCGAAAGGCGATCCACAGTGAGGTTTCCGTGGAACAGCGGATTCACAGCCAGGTTCTTCGTTACAAAGTCGCCATCCAGCAGCCCCTGGAAAGTGACTCTGCCATCTATCATGTCTGAAATGCGCTGCAGGTCAACATTGTCAAATCTGTATTGTACCGAATCTTCGGGGTCGCTGCTGAATGTGCCGTCCACAAAAATCCTGTCGTTGCCGCTCAGGGCCAGAAAATCCTCGACATGCAGTTTGCCGCCCCGCGAGTAGCGGAACAGCGGACGGCCTTCGGTCACCCAGAGATAACGCTGGTTGCCAAGCATAAAGCTCTCGATACCGAAAAAGAGTTCTTCGGCTCCAAGTCTGCCTGTGATATCAGCGGCCAATCGCACTTCATTTGCAAAATGTGCGATACGGCTGCGGCTGGTGACCTCTCCGGAATCAAATGCGAGGATCCATGATAAACTGTCCACATTCTGCTCCATGAAATGAAGCTGCCCGACCCGCAGATCAAGATCCAGTTCCATGGTTTCGTGGAGCGGCAGGTCCGTTTGGAAACCGGCGGTGAGTGAAATGTCTGTGCGATTTATGGAGAATCCGTTCCAGGTTGTGGAATCATCCTGCAATTCCGAACGGATCAGAAGTTTTTCATTGTCGGCGTGTACGTCCATCTCAAGCTGCAGTCTGGATGTGATCTCGGGGAAGCGGGGAATGTAAGCACGCAGCAGTGGCAGGTTCTTGATTTCAAAAAAGATATCGCCCTTGAGGAGATGCTTGTCTGACGCCCTGTAAGCGACAGGCATTTCTTCCGCCTGGAACAGGATTTCCTCTTTTATTCTTTGCTCAAAATGGTCGCTCCATTGCCGGAAAAGCGGGGGGATGGATGGGAGAAGGATATCACCCTCCATGACAAGATCGGCAACCGAACTGGTAAGCCGCACCGATCGCGTTGTCGATTCGGGGTGATTCACATCCAGATACAGCTGATGCGATCCGAGGTCAGAGCCATTGATTCTTGAGGGAAACACATCCACAATGATACGTCCGTACCATTCACTCGGATTGCGGCCGTGCCAGTTGATATCATAAGCCATGTTCCATTCTGAGTCGGGGAGCGCGGTGTTTTCCATGATGGTGCTCATGTCAAAACCGGATGAGCTGCCCCTCATGAGAATGTGCGGCCAATCTCCCCGGAGATTGACGGATCCCCTGCCATCCAGGTAATCCGCACCCTGATAGTAGCCGAATTCATGCGTAATGATCCGTTCTGCGTAAACCAGATCCAGGTGCATGTCCGGTATGTGGAATCCCGCAAGGCGGGATTCAAAGAGGTCCACGTCCAGGGATATGCGCGTTGATCCATTCAGCAGATTTTCTGCAATAAGGATCATTTCGGTATTCACTTGTCCGGGAATTGATTCGAACCCTTTCCAGGCGGCGGGGTTTATGTCATTTCCGTAGAGGGAAAGCTCCAGTGCCAGCGGAGGTGCCAGGTCCAGGGTGCCTCCGGCTTTCAATGACCCTTCAGGCAGCTCCATATCAAGGTCGACGTACAGGGTGTCGGTATTCCCGCGGACGCTCCCGATGGTTGATACCGCCTGCCAGTCGCGGAAGGGTATATCCGTGATTTTGGGGATGAATTCGGCGAGATCGGAATCATGCAGCTGGATGTCTCTGAAATCCATCTTGTATATCAGGTTTGCCGGATCGTAGAAATTTTCAAGGCTGGCGTCGAAACGGAACCCGGTATCTCCGGCATGGAGGCCGGCATTCCGAATGATCATCTCCGTGTCGGAGCCTGATGCGTCGAACGACGTGACAAGCCCTGGCAACCCGGGTGGAAGGTTCGCGCCGGTAAATGCAAGCTCTTCAGGGGCGAGAAATGCTTCCAGCAGATTGACGGACCAGCTTGCTTCGCGGAATTGTCGGGTTAGCTCTGCATTAAACAGGTTGATACCATCGAATTCCATGTTCCAGTCCAGATGGGAACTGCCCAGACGCATTCTCATCACATTGAACTCAAGATATCTGCTGTCATTGTAAATCTGGCCGGAGAGCGTGAATTCGCGGTGATCAAGGTCCTCAAGCAGCACAGTGAGATAGGAGATATCCAGATAGCGCTGCTCTCTTGATATTTCAAGGAACATTTCGGTATGAATCTGTTCCACACGGAAGGGTTCGGACAGATAACGGCTCTGTGTGCCATTTGGAAGGTTTTCCAGATGGAGCGTTCCATTTTCTACCTGAACGAAGGGGGCGAAGATTTCAAGGCTTCGGAATGGTCGGGTGAACGAGACGCGTTGGGAGGTGTCCTGTCGCGATTCGGGCTTGCGTTGGTCCGGGATCCGGTTGAATACATTGGCAAGCGTATAGCCCCCCTGCTCGTCTGTACGCAGATAGGCCGTCGGATTTTGAAGTGCCAGGTCATTGATGACCAGACTGCTCCGCAGGAGGGCGAACAGGTCGACCTGAAGACGGAGATTGTCCACAGTCACAATGGTACGGTCTTCATGCTCAAGGACAACATCACGGAGTTCCATTTGCAGTGGCAGAAAGCCTCCTATCTCGCCGATGTGAAGCGTACCCTCGAAATTATTGTTAAACCACGTTTCGGCACGTTCGGTCAGGTAGTCCCTGGCCGGCTCTGTCTGGAGCATCAGGAAGATACCTCCGGCAAACAAGATGACGGTTGCCAGCAGGACCAGGATGCTGCTCCAGAATATGCGCCAGGTGATATAGAGGAAACGGTAGAACAA